>NZ_CEEDOS010000016.1:0-92627 GCF_979256525.1 Klenkia sp. AC732
CGGCCGCCGAGCCCGCCGAGGCCGCCCCCGCGCCCCGCCGCCGCAGCCGCCGCACCCAGGCCGAGACGCCGGCCGAGCCGACCGACAGCGCGCCCGAGGCGCCCGCCGTCAGCGACGACGAGCCCGCGGAGAAGCCGGCCCGTCGCAGCCGCTCGCGCCGCAAGACCGCCGCCGAGCGCGCCGCCGAGGCGGCCGAGGCAGAGCAGGACCGTGCCGAGCAGGAGGAGGAGACCCCCGTCGTCCTCCCCGCGCCCGGCGACGAGGCCGACGCCGAGGACGCCGAGGACACCGACGCCGAGGGTGAGGACCGCGACGACGACGACTCCGCCTCCGGCAGTCGCCGCCGTCGCCGTGGCCGCCGTGGCCGTGGCCGTGGCCGCAGCGGCGAGGACGACGAGGACCGCGACGGCGACACCGCCGACGCCGGCCCGGCCTCCGGGTCCGACGAGACCGAGGACCCCTCGGGCACCGGCTCCGATGGGGACGACGACGAGGACGACGACTCCGGGGACGCCGAGGGCTCCGGGTCCAGCACCCGCCGTCGCCGCCGCCGCCGGCGTCGCGGGGAGTCCGCGGGCTCGTCCGGCACGGCCGGCACGGCGGACACCACCGACAGCACCGACGACGACCGTCCCGAGCGGGCCGGCCGCAACGGCCGCGACTCCAGCGACGACGCCGTCAAGGGCGTCGCCGGCTCCACCCGCCTGGAGGCCAAGCGCCAGCGCCGTCGGGACGGCCGGGACACCGGTCGTCGCCGCGCGCCGATCCTGAGCGAGTCGGAGTTCCTGGCCCGCCGCGAGGCCGTCGACCGCGCGATGGTCATCCGCCAGCAGGGCGACCGGACCCAGATCGCCGTCCTCGAGGACGACGTGCTGGTCGAGCACTACGTGACCCAGGCGCAGTCGACGTCCTTCGCCGGCAACGTCTACCTGGGCCGGGTGCAGAACGTGCTGCCCTCCATGGAGGCGGCGTTCGTCGACATCGGCAAGGGCCGCAACGCGGTGCTGTACGCCGGTGAGGTCAACTGGGAGACCGCCGGGCTGTCCGGCAAGTCCCGGTCGATCGAGCAGGCGCTGAAGTCCGGGGACAAGGTCCTGGTCCAGGTGACCAAGGACCCGATCGGCCACAAGGGCGCCCGGCTCACCCAGCAGGTCAACCTGCCCGGCCGCTTCCTGGTCTACGTGCCCGGCGGCTCGATGACCGGGATCAGCCGCAAGCTGCCCGACAACGAGCGCCAGCGGCTCAAGGACATCCTCAAGAAGATCGTCCCCGAGGACGCCGGCGTGATCATCCGGACCGCGGCGGAGGGCGCCTCGGAGGAGGAGCTCACCCGCGACGTGGCCCGGCTGCAGGCGCAGTGGGAGGTCATCCAGACCAAGGCCGCCTCGACCAGCAACGCCCCGACGCTGCTGTACGGCGAGCCCGACCTGGCGATCCGGGTCATCCGCGACGTGTTCAACGAGGACTTCAAGCGCCTGGTCGTCCAGGGCTCGGACGCCTGGGACACCGTCGAGGCCTACGTCGCGCACGTGTCGCCCGAGCTCTCCGAGCGCCTGCAGCGGTACACCGGCACCGGTGACGTCTTCCGCGAGCTGCGGATCGACGAGCAGCTGCTCAAGGCGCTGGACCGGAAGGTCTGGCTGCCCTCGGGCGGGTCGCTGGTCATCGACCGCACCGAGGCGATGACCGTCGTCGACGTCAACACCGGCAAGTTCACCGGCTCCGGGGGCAACCTGGAGCAGACGGTCACCAAGAACAACATCGAGGCCGCCGAGGAGATCGTCCGCCAGCTCCGGCTGCGCGACATCGGCGGGATGATCGTCATCGACTTCATCGACATGGTGCTGGAGAGCAACCGGGAGCTGGTGCTGCGCCGGCTCACCGAGTGCCTGGGCCGCGACCGCACCAAGCACCAGGTCGCCGAGGTCACCTCGCTGGGTCTGGTCCAGATGACCCGCAAGCGGGTCGGCCAGGGCCTGCTCGAGGTGTTCTCCGAGCCCTGCGAGCACTGCCGCGGCCGGGGTGTCGTGGTGCACCTGGACCCGGTGGACGAGAAGAAGCGGGCGGCCACCGCGGCGGCCGCCGGCGTTCCCGCCCCCCAGGGCGGCAACGGCGGCAACGGCGGCAACGGTGGCAACGGCCGCAACCGGGGCAACGGCTCCGGTGGTCGGGACGCCGAGGCCCCCGAGGTGACCACCGAGGCGGCCCAGACCGCCGAGGCGGTCCCGGCCGGCGATGAGGCGACCGCGGGGGACGAGCAGCCCACCGGCGGCCGTTCCGGGCGCCGCAGCCGGGGACGCCGCAACCGCGGCCAGTCCGGTGAGGCCCGCGCCGCCGAGGACGCCGCCGTGCTCTCCGCCGCCCGCGGTGAGGACGACGACGCCGCGGGGGAGACCCCCGACGAGGCCGTCCGGGACGCGCCGGTGGACGCCGTCGACACGGTCGAGGAGGCCGACGGCCAGCTGGCCGTCGACGCCGAGGCCGTCGACGCCCAGGTGGTCCACGACGACGACGACGCCGACGACGCCGACGGCGCAGACGACGCCGAGGACGCGGCCACCCAGGACGCGCTCGGGACCGTGGCTGCAGGTGCGGTGTCCAGCGGTGCCGTGGCGCCCGTGCCCGCCGACGCACCCGTCGGACCGTCCGCGGACGAGGCGCCCGCGGACCAGTCGACGGTGGACGAGCCGACGGTGGACGAGGCGGCGGTGGACGAGCTGACGGTGGACGAGGCGGCACCGACCGACGGGACCGCCGGGGACACCCCGGCCACCGCGGAGCAGCCCGACGTCCCCGAGCAGGTCGAGCTCGACCTGCCCGAGGCCGCCGGCGCCGTCACCGAGGAGACCCCGGCGACCGCCACCGACGGCGACGCCGCCCCGGAGCCGACCGCCGAGGTGCCCGCACCCGCGCAGCCCGTCGTCGAGGAGCCCCCGGCCGCGGCCGTGGCCCGTCCGCGCCGCCGCCGCGCGGCCAGCCGTCCGGCCGGTCCGCCCGCCTGACCCGACCCCGACCCGGTGGCCCAGCCACCGGGTCGGGGCTCGAGCCACCGTCGACGGTGGCTCGACCCCCTGCCCGGTGGCTGAGCCACCCAGCAGGGGACCGCACACCTGGTCGCGGCCACCCGGACGCGACCTCCGGCACACGGGTTCGACCACGCGCGTCGGCCTCGGGTACGCTGGCCGGGTTGCATCGCCACGGGCCGGGCACCGCGAGGTGTCCCCTGGACCGGCGAGCGACCAGTCCAGCACCCAGGTCACCGCTCCAGCGCGGGGCCGTGTGCAGGACACGAAGAGAACCGATCGAGGAGTCAGTGGTGTACGCAGTCGTCAAGGCCGGTGGCAAGCAGCACAAGGTGGGTGTGGGTGACACGTTCACCGTGCACCGCCTCTCCGGAGCGGCCGGCGACACCGTCGCCCTCCCCGCAGTCCTGCTGGTCGACGGGGACACCGTCACCAGTGACGTGGCCGCCCTCGCCGGCGTGACCGTGACCGGCGAGATCGTCGCCCACGGCAAGGGCCCGAAGATCAAGATCCACAAGTTCAAGAACAAGACCGGCTACCACAAGCGTCAGGGGCACCGTCAGCCGCTGACCGACGTCGTGGTCACCGCCATCGACTCGAAGAAGGGCTGAGCACCTCATGGCTCACAAGAAGGGCGCATCGTCGTCCCGCAACGGTCGTGACTCGAACGCCCAGCGCCTGGGCGTGAAGCGTTTCGGTGGCCAGGTCGTCAAGGCCGGCGAGATCATCGTCCGCCAGCGCGGCACCCACTTCCACCCCGGCCTCGGCGTCGGCCGCGGCAAGGACGACACCCTCTTCGCCCTCACCCCCGGTGCGGTCGAGTTCGGCCGCCGCGGCGGTCGTCGGGTCGTCAACGTGCAGGCCGTCGCGGCCGAGCTCGCCCCCGCAGTCTGATCGTCGGCCCCTCGGGGCCACCGCACCACCACGCATCACGTCCGGGCCCGGCGGGAATCCCGCCGGGCCCGTTCGCGCTCCACGGCACCACCACCGCACCACCACCGCACCACCCCACCACCAGGCCACCCAGCAGAGAGAGGCGGCGATCATGGCCGCTTTCATCGACCGTGTGACCGTGCACGTGTCCGCCGGCAACGGAGGGCACGGGGTCAGCTCCGTCCACCGCGAGAAGTTCAAGCCCCTCGGCGGTCCCGACGGCGGCAACGGCGGTGACGGGGGCGACGTCGTCCTCGAGGTCGCCTCCGACGTCCACACGCTGCTGGACTTCCACCACCACCCGCACCAGAAGGCGCCCAACGGCAAGCCCGGTGCGGGCAGCAACCGCAACGGCGCCCGCGGTGAGGACGCCGTCCTTCGCGTCCCCGAGGGCACCGTCGTGACCACCACCGACGGTGAGGTCCTCGGTGACCTCATGGGCGTGGGCACCCGGCTGGTCCTGGCCGCCGGCGGCCGCGGCGGTCTGGGCAACGCGGCACTGGCCAACGCCCGCCGCAAGGCCCCCGGCTTCGCGCTGCTCGGCGAGCCCGGTGACGAGATCGACGCCGTGCTGGAGCTCAAGAGCGTCGCCGACGTCGGCCTCGTCGGGTTCCCCTCGGCCGGCAAGTCCTCGCTGGTGGCCGCGATGAGCGCCGCCAAGCCGAAGATCGCCGACTACCCGTTCACCACCCTGGTGCCGAACCTGGGCGTCATCCGCTCCGGCGACGT
This sequence comes from Klenkia sp. AC732, assembly GCF_979256525.1. Taxonomy (NCBI): domain Bacteria; kingdom Bacillati; phylum Actinomycetota; class Actinomycetes; order Geodermatophilales; family Geodermatophilaceae; genus Klenkia; species Klenkia sp. AC732. The sequence goes on from NZ_CEEDOS010000016.1 coordinate 4,686, forward strand.
CACCTACACGATGGCCGACGTCCCCGGACTGATCCCCGGCGCCTCCACCGGGCGTGGGCTGGGCCTGCAGTTCCTCCGCCACGTCGAGCGCTGCGCGGTGCTGGTGCACGTCGTGGACATGGCCACGATGGAGCCCGGCCGGGACCCGGAGAACGACATCGCCGCCCTCGAGCACGAGCTCAGCGAGTACGCCGGCGACGAACTGGACCTGGTGGGCCGGCTGAAGATCGCCGTGCTCAACAAGATCGACGTGCCCGACGGTCGCGAGCTGGTCGACCTGGTCCGCGGCACCCTGGAGGCCCGCGGCCTCGAGGTGTACGCGATCAGCGCCGTCACCGGCGAGGGCCTGGCCGAGTTCGGCTTCGCGCTGGCCCGCGAGGTCGCCGCGCACCGGGCCTCGCTGCCGGCGCCGGAAGCCACCCGGATCACCCTCACCCCGCGCGCTGTCGACGACGGTGGCTTCACCGTCGAGCCCGACCCGCGCACCGGTGGCTGGGTGGTGCTCGGCGTCCGCCCCTCGCGCTGGGTGCGCCAGACCGACTTCAGCAACGACGAGGCCGTCGGCTACCTGGCCGACCGGCTCAACCGGCTCGGGGTGGAGATCGCGCTGGCCGAGGCCGGTGCGGTCCCCGGGGACGCGATCACCGTCGGCGACGTCACCTTCGACTGGGAGCCCACGCTGCCCGCCGGCACGCTCACCGTCGAGGAGACCGCGGGCCTGGGTGGCCGTGGCACCGACGTGCGGCTGGAGAACAACACCCGGCCGCGCGCCGAGGACCGCCTCGCGGCCAAGAAGCTGCGGCGCACGCCCTACGAGCTCATCGAGGAGTACCCCGACGAGCTCTGGGACGACGACCGCGCATGAGCACCCGCGCCGACGTCGCCGCCGCACACCGGGTCGTGGTCAAGGTCGGTTCCTCCTCGCTCACCACGGTGGAGGACGGCCTCGACGAGACCCGGCTGCGTGCGCTGGTCGACGTCCTGGGGGCGCTGCGGGCCGCCGGCCGTGAGGTCGTGCTGGTCTCCTCCGGCGCCATCGCCGCGGGGCTGGCGCCCCTGGCTCTGACCGGCAAACCGCGCGACCTCGCCACCGCGCAGGCCGCCGCCAGCGTCGGGCAGCTCCGGCTGGTGCAGACCTACGCCGACGCGTTCGCCGGGCACGGCGTGACCGTCGGGCAGGTGCTGCTGACCGCCGACGACCTCACCCGCCGCGGGCACTACCGCAACGCCCGGCAGACCATCGAGCGGCTGCTGGCCCTGGGCGTGCTGCCGATCGTCAACGAGAACGACACGGTCGCCACCGAGGAGATCCGGTTCGGCGACAACGACCGGCTGGCCGCCCTGGTCGCGCACGTCGCCGTCGCCGATGCCCTGGTGCTGCTGTCCGACGTCGACGGCGTCTACGACGGCGACCCCCGGGTCGGCCCGGCCGAGCGCATCGACACCGTGCGTGCCGTCGAGGACCTCTCCGCCGTCGTCCTGGGCTCGGCCAGCCGCAACGGCGTGGGCACCGGCGGGATGGCCACCAAGGTGGAGGCCGCGCTGATCGCCGCCCAGGCCGGGGTGCCCGTCGTCGTCACCTCGGCGGCCCAGGCCGGCCCGGCGCTGGCCGGGGAGCCGGTGGGCACGCTGTTCGCGGTGAGCGGGCGGCGTCCCTCGGCCCGGCAGTTCTGGCTGCGCTACGCCTCGCGCCCGCGCGGCCGGGTGCTGCTGGACGCCGGCGCGGTCACCGCCGTCCGGGAGCGTGGGGCCTCGCTGCTGGCCGCCGGGATCACCGGCGTCACCGGGGACTTCCTGGCTGACGACCCGGTCGAGCTGGTCGGCCCCGACGGCGTCGTCGTGGCCCGTGGCCTGGCCGGTTACGACGCCCGCGAGCTGCCCGACCTGCTGGGCCGCAAGACCGCCGACCTGGACCCCGAGCACCGCCGCGAGGTCGTGCACCGCGACGAGATGGTGCTCGTGCGGCCCCGTGCGGGTGCCTGAGAGGATCTCCGACGTGGCTCTGCGTCCCATCCGTGAGTACGGCGACCCGGTGCTGCGCACCCCCTGTGACCCGGTCCGGTCCTTCGGCAAGGACCTCGCCGGGCTGGTGCGCGACCTGGAGGAGACCGTCGACCACCCCGGCCGCGCCGGGCTGGCGGCCAACCAGATCGGCGTCTCGCTGCGGGTCTTCTCCTACAACGTGGACGACGTGATCGGGCACCTGGTCAACCCGGTGATCACCGAGCGGTCCGAGGAGACCCAGGACGGCGACGAGGGCTGCCTGTCCATCCCCGGCCTCTACGCCCCGACCGTGCGTGCGATGTGGTGCGTGGCCGAGGGCGTCGACGTGCACGGCGAGCCACTGCGCCTGGAGGGCGAGGGTCTGATGGCCCGCTGCCTGCAGCACGAGGTGGACCACCTGGACGGCAGGGTGTTCCTGGACCGGCTGGCCGGGGACGCCCGCAAGCAGGCCCTGCGCGCACTCCGCGGCGCCTGACCCCGGCGGACGCCCGACAGTCAGCGCTGTCTGCTGCGTATCCTCGCGGCGTGCCCGACGTCTCCGCCCTGCCCCTGATCGGTGCTGCTGCCCTGAAGGCCCGGGCCGCCGCCCGGGTGCTCCGCACGCTGCCCACCCAGACCAAGGACGCCGCGCTGCTGGCGATGGCCGACGCGCTGGTCGCCCACACCGACGACGTGCTGGCCGCCAACGCCGCCGACGTCGAGGCCGCCCGCGCCGGGGGGACCCCGGAGTCGGTGCTGGACCGGCTCCGGCTGGACGCCGACCGGGTCGCCGGGGTGGCCGACGCGCTGCGCCAGCTGGTCGCCCTGCCCGACCCCGTGGGTGACGTCGTCCGCGGGTCGACGCTGGAGAACGGGCTGCAGCTGCGCCAGGTCCGGGTGCCCCTGGGCGTCATCGGGATCGTCTACGAGGCGCGCCCCAACGTGACCGTGGACGCGGCCGGACTGTGCCTCAAGAGCGGCAACGCCGCCCTGCTGCGCGGATCCGCCTCGGCGTTCGGCACCAACACCGCCCTCGTCGCCGTCCTCACCGAGGCCGCCGAGAAGGCCGGGCTGCCGGCCGGGTCGATCGCCCTGCTGCCCGCCGACCGCGCGTCGGTGGGGGAGCTGCTGCACGCCCGCGGCCTGGTCGACGTGGTCATCCCGCGGGGTGGGGCCGCCCTGATCCAGCGGGTGGTCAGCGAGTCGACCGTCCCGGTCATCGAGACCGGTGTCGGCAACTGCCACGTCTACGTCGACGCCTCCGCAGACGGCGCGATGGCCGAGGCGGTCGTGCTCAACGCCAAGACCCACCGGGTGAGCGTCTGCAACTCCGCGGAGTCGCTGCTGGTGCACCGGGACTCCCCGCACCTGGCCCGGCTGCTGGGCGCCCTGGTCGAGGCCGGGGTGACCCTGCACGGTGACGACGCCGCCCGGGCCGCGCACTCCGCCGTCGTCCCGGCGACCGACGAGGACTGGGCCACCGAGTACCTGTCGATGGACATGGCCGTGCGGGTCGTGGACGACCTGCCGGCGGCGCTGGACCACATCGCGACCTGGGGGAGCGGGCACTCCGAGGCCATCGTGGCCGACTCCGCGACCGCGATCGCGGACTTCGTCGCCGGGGTGGACGCCGCCGCGGTGCTGGTCAACGCCTCCACCCGGTTCACCGACGGCGGGGAGTTCGGGTTCGGCGCCGAGATCGGCATCAGCACCCAGAAGCTGCACGCCCGCGGCCCGCTCGGACTGCCGGAACTGACCTCCACCACCTACGTCGTGACCGGCAACGGCCACACCCGATAGGAGCCCCGTGCCCACCCAGTCGAAGCAGTCGCCCCAGTTCGCCGACGTGGCGGACGTGACCGCCCGGCTGTCGGCCGCGGGCTACCTCCCCGACCACCAGATCGCGACCACCGTCTTCCTGGCCGACCGGCTGGGCAAGCCGCTGCTCGTGGAGGGTCCGGCCGGCGTGGGCAAGACCGAGCTGGCCAAGGCCCTGGCCACCGCGACGTCGGCGGAGCTGATCCGGCTCCAGTGCTACGAGGGCCTGGACGAGGCCCGCGCGCTGTACGAGTGGAACTACAAGAAGCAGCTGCTGCGCATCCAGGCGTCGCAGAACTCCGCGGATGGCGGCGACTGGGGCGACCTGCACGACGACGTGTTCGGCGAGGAGTTCCTGCTCTCCCGACCGCTGCTGACCGCCATCCGGCGCACCGAGCCCACCGTGCTGCTCATCGACGAGACCGACAAGGCCGACGTGGAGGTGGAGGGTCTGATGCTGGAGGTGCTCAGCGACTTCCAGGTCACCATCCCCGAGATCGGCACGATCGTCGCGACCCGCCGGCCGATGGTGGTGCTGACCTCCAACGCCACCCGGGAGCTGTCCGAGGCCCTCAAGCGCCGTTGCCTGTACCTGGCCCTGGACTACCCCAGCGCCGAGCGGGAGCGGGAGATCGTGCTGTCCCGGGTGCCCGACCTCGCCCCGGCGCTGGCCGAGCAGCTGGTCCGCACCGTGCGGGCGCTGCGGGCGATGGAGCTGAAGAAGTCGCCGTCGATCTCGGAGACCCTGGACTGGGCGCAGACCCTGCTGGCGCTGGGCTTCGACACCCTGGACGACACGGCGGTGCGCGACACCCTGGGGGTGGTGCTCAAGCACGCCAGCGACCAGACCCGGGCCGCCGCCGAGCTGCGGCTGAACTGATGACCGCCGCGGTCGGGTCGGGCGGGCTGCCGGCGCACCTGGACGGCTTCGTCCGGGCCGTGCGCGAGACCGGCATCCCGGTGGGGATCTCCGCCGCCGTCGACGCCGCGCAGGTGCTCACCGTCGTCGACCTGCTCGACCGCGAGCAGCTGCGGCACGGCCTGGCCTCGGTGCTGCTGACCCGGGCGGCCCAGCGGCCGGCCTACGACGTGCTGTTCGACCTGTGGTGGCCGCTCACCGACCGCCCCGGCGTCGCCGAGACCACGGACACCCCCGCCGACGGCGCCGAGGACGATCCGCGCCCGGACGCCGAACGGCAGGCAGCGCTCGCCGCCGAGCTGCGCGAGGAGCTGCTGCGCCGCCTGCTGGAGGGTGACGAGGAGGAGCTGCGCCGCTTCGCCCGACTCGCCGTCGACCAGCTCGGGCAGGGGCAGCCCTCGCCGTCCGGGCAGTCTTTCTTCTCCTACCGCGTGTTGCGGGCACTGTCCCCGGACACCCTGGTGGCCCAGCTGCTGTCGGGCCTGCTCGGGGACGCCGAGCGCGGCGGCCTGGACGAGCAGGTCGCCCGGCAGACCGTGCGGGAGCGGCTGGCCGCCTTCCGTGCCGCGGTCGAGGCCGAGGTCCGGCGGCGGACGGCCGCCGAGCGCGGCCGGGACCGGGTGGCCCGCAACGCGGTCAAGCCGCTGGCCGACCAGGTCGACTTCCTGCGCGCCCAGTCCGCCGACCTCGCCGAGCTGCGTCGTTCGGTCGCCCCCCTCGCGCGCCGCCTGGCCGCCCGGCTGTCGGCCAAGCGGCGGCTCGGCCGGGAGGGCCGGCTGGACTTCCGCAAGACCGTCCGCGCCTCGCTGGCCACCGGTGGCGTCCCGGTGGTCACCCACCACCGGCCGCGGGCGGTGCACAAGCCCGAGCTGGTCGTGCTCTGCGACATCAGCGGCTCCGTCGCCGGGTTCAGCCACTTCACCCTGATGCTCACCCAGGCGCTGCGGGAGCACTTCACCGGCGTGCGGGCCTTCGCCTTCGTCGACTCCACCGACGAGGTCACCCGGTTCTTCGCACCCGGCGCCGACGTCGCCGACGCGGTGCAGCGGATCGGCCGCGAGGCCGACGTCGTCTCCTTCGACGGGCACAGCGACTACGGCAACGCCCTCGAGGTCTTCGCCGAGCGGTGGCCGGCCGCCGTCGGGCCCAAGACGTCGCTGCTGGTGCTCGGCGACGGGCGGACGAACTACCGCCAGCCCGGCCTGCCGGTGCTCGCCGACCTGGTCCGGCGGTCCCGCTCGGCGTACTGGCTCAACCCGGAGCCGCGGCGGCTGTGGGGGAGCGGGGACTCCGCCGCCGACCGCTACGGCCAGGTCATCGAGATGGTCGAGGTGCGCACCGCGGCGCAGCTGGCGGACTTCGTCACGACGCTCTGACCTGCCCCTCCCGGATGGGAACGGTTGCGTCGGCTTTTTCCTGCACGAGCCCCGTAACCGGTCCTGGGCCGTGCCGTTGGTCTCGGTGTACCGGGCGTCGTCCCGGTCAGCACCACCCCGGCGGGGAGCACCACGGCCGCGCCGGGCGATCGGCGGCACGGGGGCGCCGATCGGTGCGGTGGCCCGGTCGGGGGAGACCCCGGGCGGGTCTTCCGCGCGTGCTGGTCCGGGCCGGGGTGACCCCTGCGGTGCGCGAGCGGCGCTCCCGGTGGCGGGGCCCGGCTACGCTCGACCGGTGGCTGGCAGTCGACTGGGTGTGATGGGCGGGACGTTCGACCCCGTGCACCACGGTCACCTGGTGGCCGCCAGCGAGGTCGCGACCCTCTTCGGGCTCGACGAGGTGGTCTTCGTGCCCACCGGTCAGCCCTGGCAGAAGGCCGACCGCGAGGTCAGCCAGGCCGAGGACCGCTACCTGATGACCGTCGTGGCCACGGCGTCCAACCCCCGCTTCTCGGTGAGCCGGGTCGACATCGACCGGGGGACGACGACGTACACGATCGACACCCTCACCGACCTGCACCGCCAGCGCCCGGACGCCGAGCTGTTCTTCATCACCGGCGCCGACGCGCTGGCCGCGATCGTGGGCTGGCGGGACACCGAGCGGCTCTTCGACCTGGCGCACTTCGTCGGGGTCACCCGGCCCGGCTACCAGCTGGCCGACGCCGACCTGCCCGCCGGCGCGGTGAGCCTGGTGGAGATCCCGGCCCTGGCCATCAGCTCGACCGACTGCCGCGACCGGGTGCGCCGCGGGATGCCCGTCTGGTACCTGGTGCCCGACGGGGTCGTGCAGTACATCGAGAAGCGCGGCCTCTACCGGGACGGCCTGCCACCGACCCCGGCCGGTCAGCTGCTGCCCGGCACGACGGTCCGCCACGTCGGCCCGCCGCTGCCCGGCCGCGCCGCACCCGCGGTGCACGCCCCACCAGACCGCACCACCCCTGACCACCCGCCCGTACCGGGCACCCCCGACCTGCAGGAGACACCCTGATGACCGCCTCGACAGAGGCCCGCGAGACCGCGCTGTGGGCCGCGCAGGCCGCCGCCGACAAGCTCGCCACCGACGTCTCCATCGTCGACGTCAGCGACCGGCTGGCGATCACCGACGCCTTCGTCCTCGCCTCCGCACCCAGCGAACGCCAGGTCCAGGCCATCGTCGACGGGGTGGAGGAGTCGTTGCGCGAGCACGGCATCAAGCCGGTCCGTCGCGAGGGCGTGGCCGAGGCCCGCTGGGTGCTGCTGGACTTCGTCGACGTCGTCGTGCACGTCCAGCACGCCGAGGAGCGGGCCTACTACTCCCTCGAGCGGCTCTGGAAGGACTGCCCGACCATCCCGTTCACCGACGCCGCCGTTCCCGGCGGTGCGCCGGTGACCGAGGACGTCACCGTGGACGGCGTCACCGACGTCCCGGCCGACTCCGGCACCGACGCCGCCGTGGTGTCCGGTGGGTTCTCCGGGGACGGGGAGTCCGCCGAGGCGGCGCTGGACCCGACCACCGCCCACGCTCCCGAGGCGGACACCCGCCGGTGAGCGGGGCCGCCCCAGCTCCTGCCACGACCCCCGCGGTCCCGGGCGCGCCCGAGGGCGCGTCCGAGCCGACCGTCGCCCGGCTGCTCGTGTGGCGCCACGGCCGGACGGAGTGGAACGCCCGCGGGCGGTTCCAGGGGCAGCTCGACCCGCCGCTGGACGGCACCGGACGGCGCCAGGCGGCCCGGGCCGCGACGGCGCTGGCCGCCGCCGTCGGCCCCGACGCCCTGGTGGTCAGCAGCGACCTGGACCGGGCGCGCGCGACCGCCCAGGCCCTCGCCGACGAGCTGGGCACGAGCGTGCGCGTCGACCCCCGGCTGCGCGAGCACGGGCTGGGCAGCTGGGAGGGCCTCACCAGGGAGGACGTCGCCCGCGACCTGCCCGAGCAGTACGCCGACTGGATGGCCGGCCGCCCTGTGCGCGGGCGCGGTGGGGAGGACCCCGCCGAGGTCGCCCGGCGGGCGCTGGCCGCGCTGGCCGACCTGCCCGCGGCGCCCGTGGCCGTCGTGGTGACCCACGGCGGGACCGGTGGCCGGTTGGTCGAGGCGCTGCTGGGGCTGGGGCCCGAGCACCGCCGGGTCTTCGGCCCGCTGGGCAACTGCGCCTGGACCGAGCTGGCCTTCCAGGGCACCCGCTGGCGGGTGCTGCGGCACAACGCCTCCGCCGAGCCGTCGGGCGACCCGCCCGGCGGTGTGCGCCGGTCGGGCGCGGACTCCGGTCCCGACGTGGTCGAGGCCGCCGGTGTCGCGGACGGCCCGGTGACCGGTCGCCCGGTCGCGGCCGGTGCCACCCCCGAGGAGGGCGCCCCCGCCGTCCCCGGGGTGCCCACCGACGCCGACGCGGCGCTCTGACCGAGAGCGTGTCGCCCCCCGTGCCGACCGCCGTCGTCACCGACTCCACGGCCTACCTGCCGGCCGAGCTGGTCGACGGGCTGGGCATCACGGTGGTGCCGCTGTACGTGGTGCTCACCGGGCGGTCGGGGCGGGAGGGGCTGGACGTCAGCCCCGGGGACGTCGCCCGCAGCCTGGCGGTGCGCGGACAGCACGTGACCACCTCGCGGCCCACCCCCGGGGACTTCGTGGCCGCCTACCGGCGCTGCCTGGACGCCGGGGCGTCCCGGATCGTGTCGGTGCACCTCTCCCGCGAGCTGTCGGGCACCTGGGACGCCGCCCGGTTGGCGGCCGGCCAGGTCGGTGAGCACGTCGTGTCGGTGGTCGACAGCCGGTCGGCGGCGATGGGCACCGGTTTCGCGGCGCTGGCCGCGGCGCGCACCGCGGCCACCGGCGCCGGCCGGGACGAGGTGGACGCGGTCGCCCGGGAGACCGCGGCGTCGACCAGCACGTTGTTCGTCGTGGACACCCTGGAGCACCTGCGGCGCGGTGGCCGGATCGGCTCGGCCGCGGCGCTGCTGGGCACGGCCCTGGCGGTCAAGCCGGTGCTGCACGTCGACGACGGCCGGATCGTCGCCCTGGAGAAGGTGCGCACCACCAGCCGGGCGGTCGCGCGGATGGTCCAGCGCGTCGTCGACACCGCCGGTGACCGGCCGGTGTCCCTCGCGGTGCACCACCTCGCGGCGCCCGAGCGGGCCCAGCAGCTCGCCGACGAGCTCATCCGCCGGGTGCCGCAGCTGCGTGAGCTCTTCGTCAGCGAGCTCGGTGCGGCCATCGGTGCGCACGTGGGACCCGGTGCGGTGGGCGTCGTCGTCGACCCGACCACAGCCCGGGACACGGCCGCGCAGGACTGAACCGACCCCGGGGCCGGTGGCCCTCAGCCGCCCGGCGGGTCCTCGCAGTGGCCGGCCGGCCACCAGGCGCTGGTCAGCACGACCGACCCGGACCCGGTCGTGTGCAGCAGCACCGTCCCGTCCTGGGCCGGTGCCAGACAGGCCGGTCCGGAGACGCTGAGCCGGGCGTCCCAGTCCAGCGCCACGGCCACGGTGCCGGCACCCCGCGCCGCCACCGTGACCGCCCGGCGGTCGCTGGACACCAGGTCGGCCGGCCCGCGGACGAAGGCCGACCCGGCCACCGCGTAGAGCGTCCAGTGCCGGTCGGACCACACCGGGGTCAGGCCGGGCACGCCGTCGCGGACCAGGGTGGCCTCCGCGCGGGCCGCCCAGTCCGGTCGGTGGGTCGACAGCGCCACGAAGGACACGCCCCGCGCCCGCAGCCAGGCCAGGTAGGTGTCCGGCGCCAGGGTGCCGTCGTAGAAGAGCGGGTTGCGGGCCACGTCCAGCTGGCGGTTCCAGCCACGGGCCAGCGGGACCCGCTCGCCCAGCAGTGCGTCCTGGTGGTCGGCCAGCGGCACCACCTCGACCCGGCCGACCGGTGCCCGGTCGGCCAGCTCGCGGAGCAGCGGGGTGGTCCGGTCGGCAGGGTGCCGGGGTGCGAGGTCGGCGGGGAGCACCGGTGGCAGCAGCCACACCACGAGCGCCGCTGAGGCCAGCACCACGGCCGGGCGGCGGCGCACCGTGCCCACCAGCACCGGGACGGCGAACAGCAGCACCAGCCGGGTGGTGTTGGAGCCGACCGGCTCGGGCACCAGCCAGCACACCAGCAGCGCGAGCGCCGTCAGCAGTGCGCCGACCCGCAGCAGCGGCTGCTCGCGCCCGACGAGCAGGGCGACCACCCCGGCGGCCGCGACCGCGGACGTCATCTGGTGGGTGCTGCCGGTCATCGGGCCGCCGGCCGCCCCCAGGACCACCATGCCGAGCAGCGGCGCAGCCGCTCCGGTCAGCAGCAGCGCAGCACCGCCCGTCGGGCGCGCGGACCCCCGGGCCGGTGGCGCCAGCCACCAGGCTGCCGCGGCCAGACCCAGGAAGACCGCCGCCACCGGGCTGAGCGCGCCGGTGAGGACCGCCGGCACGGCGGTCGTGACCCGGCGGGAGGCGCGGCCACCCGGGCCGCGCACCGCCAGCAGGGCCAGCAGGCCCACCGCGGCGCCCAGGGCGAACGTGGTGCGGCCGGAGAGCTGGTCGGCGGCCCAGAGCACCGCCGATGCGACACCGGCCGCCCGGGGTCGTACGGCGCCGGCGCGCAGCAGCAGCGCGGTCGTCGCGGTGGCGCCGACCGTGGTGCCCAGCACCCCGGCCAGCGGCGGGCCCAGCACTGCGAGCAGCCCGGGGGCCAGCAGGCTGTAGGAGACGGCGGGTGACCCGCCGAACCAGCCCAGGTCGACCGGCCGGCCACCGGAGGTGGCCGCCCACGAGGCCCACCACTGCTGCGCCACGAGGTCCGCGCCGACGACCGGCACCAGCTCCACCCCGACCGCCAGCAGCAGGGCCAGCCCCGCCGTCAGCAGCAGGGCGGGGCGTCGGGGAGGTGTCTGGGGGCGGGGGCACGACGTCAGCACAGCCGGGGCCACCACGGCTGCGCATGCTGTCATCCACAACCGCGGGTCCCGTCCACAGATCCGTCCCGGGACGTCCGTGCGGCCCGTCCCGTGCCTAGCCTGCCGCCCGTGTTCTCCGCCCGTCGCGCCGACGACGCCGACCTCATCCGTGCCCGGCTGCGGGCCCTGCTGGCCGACGGCCGGGCGGGCCCTGGCTGGGTGCCGGACGACCCGGACGGCCCGGCCGACCCGCCGGGGCCCGCGGAGGGTGCCACGGGCTGGGACGACGACGAGGGCGACGGCGACGACTGGACGGTCGAGCCGGTCCCGGGCCGGCGGCACCTCGCCGTCGTGCGCGAGCCGGTCGGCGGTCGGGGCAGCCGGGGGCCGGCCGGGCAGGACCCCCGGGAGACCGTCCGGCTGGGTCGCCCGGGCCACGGTACGGGGGAGGGGATGCCCCGACAGGCCGGGTGGGAGACCGGTACGGGGCCTGCGCCCTCCTCCGGGCGGTACCCCGCCGGAGCCCGGCAGCCCGACGCGGCCCGGCCAGTCGGCCCCCTGTGCGACGGCGCCCGCCCCGACACCGGTGGCGGCGGGGCGTACGGCGACGGCACCCTCGCCGCCCGCCCGGGCCGGTACCGCCGCCACGACGCGCCCGGGCCCGAGGAGCTCCCCGGTGCCGCCGACGAGGAGGCGTACGACGACGACGACGACGCCGCAGCCGGCCGCCACCGTGCGGCCGGCGCCGGGGTGCGGGTGACGCCCGGGCGGACCAGCAGCCGCGCGCTGTGGGTCGCGGCCCTCGTCGCCGCGGTCGCCGTCGGGGGCTGGAGCTGGCTGAGTCGTCCCCCCGTCGAGCCCGTCGACCCCGGCGCCGCCGTGCCCGTCACCGCACCCGCCGACCCGACCGCGGTCCAGGCCGACGTCGCTGCCCCACCCCCGACCACCCCGGCGGTCGTGGTGGTCGCCGTCGTCGGGCAGGTGGTGACGCCGGGGCTGGTCACCCTGCCGGTGGGCTCCCGGGTCGCCGACGCGGTGGCCGCCGCCGGGGGGCTGCTGCCGGAGGCCGACCCCGCGGGCTTCAACGCTGCCGCACTGCTCAGCGACGGCCAGCAGGTCGCCGTGGGCGTCCCGGGGGCGGTGGCCGCGCCCGTCGCTGCGGGAGGGGCCGGTGGCCCCGCTGGAGGGCCCGTCGACCTGAACGCCGCGACCGTCGCCGACCTGGACGCGCTGCCGGGCATCGGCCCGGTGCTGGCGCAGCGGATCGTCGACCACCGGACGGCGAACGGGCCCTTCGCCTCGGTCGAGCAGCTCGACGACGTCAGCGGCATCGGCCCGGCGCTCTACGGCGAGGTGTCCCCGCTGGTCACCGTCTGAGGGGTCTCGGGTGGGATGGGGGCATGCCGCAGGAGCTGTACGAGGTGCTGCACCGCCGTCGCGACGTCCGCCGGGAGTTCACCGGCGCCCCGGTCCAGGACGCCGTCCTGCGCCGGGTGCTGGCCGCGGCACACGCCGCGCCCAGCGTCGGGCTGACCCAGCCGTGGGACTTCCTGCTGGTCCGGGACGAGGGGCTGCGCCGGGACTTCCAGGCGCACGTGGCCGGCGAACGCGAGGTCTTCGACGCCACCCTGGACCCCGCGCAGGCCGAGGTCTTCGCCCGCATCTCCGTCGAGGGCGTCCTGCAGTCCAGCCTCGGCGTCGTCGTCACGTACGACCCGACCCGGGGGTCCCCGGCGGTGCTGGGGCGGCACGCCATCGCCGACGCCGGTCTGTACTCGACCTGCCTGGCCGTGCAGAACCTCTGGCTGGCGGCCACCGCCGAGGGCTGGGGCGTCGGCTGGGTCTCCTTCTACCGCGAGCCGTTCCTGCGTGAGCTGCTGGGCATCCCCGAGCACGTCCGACCGGTCGCCTGGTTGTGCGTCGGCCCCGTGGCGGCCCTGCAGGACACCCCGGACCTGGAGCGGCACGGCTGGCGCACCCGTCGGCCGCTGGCGGACGCCCTGCACGCCGACCGCTGGGGCACGCCCGCCGACCTGGGCTGAGGGGCCGGGCTAGCAGGCCGGGTCCCCGCCCGCTGCCCGCCGTCCACACCCCGGGGGTCCCTCCCCAGGACGTCCGGCAGGGCCCCGAGCGCGGACCGGCTGCCTAGCGTCCCCGGCGTGCGGGTGCGACGACGACGGGTGTCCGAGCGGTGGACCTGGTTGGACCTGCGGCTGGTGCCGCCCGCCCTCGCCGTCTGGGCGACCACGCTGGTGCTCGGTGGACGGACCCCGGTTGCCGCGGCCGGCCTGCTCCTGGTCGCCGTGCTCACCGCTGCCCTGGTCGCGCGGCGGGCCGGGCGCCTGCGCTGGACCGTCGTGTCGGTGCTGGCCGGGGTGGCGACCGCGGCAGTGGTGGGCACCGTCGGGGGCCTGGAGCGCACCGGCTCGCCGCTGGTCGACCTCGGCGCGCGGGGTGCGGTCGCCACCGTCGTCCTGACCGTCGACGAGGAGCCCCGCGTGCTGGCCGGTGGGCCCGGGCCGCCGCGGGTCCTGGTCGCCGGCACCGTCACCGGCCTGCCCCAGGGGCCGGCGCTGCGCCCGGCCACCGTGCTCGTGTTCGCCCCCGCCGACGAGTGGCGGGAGGTGTCGACCGGCAGCCAGGTCGAGGTCCGCGCCACGGTGCGGCCCCCGGAGCCGGGTGACGACGTGGTGGCGGTGCTGTCCGCCCGGTCCCCGCCCACCTCCGTGCGGGGGCCGGGTCCGGCGCAGGCCTGGGCCGGGGACCTGCGCGGAGGGCTGGCCGCGGCGTCCCAGCGGGTGCTGCCCGACCGGGAGGCCGGGCTCCTGCCGGGGCTCGTCGTCGGCGACACCTCCGCGATGGACCCCGGCGTCACCGCCGACTTCCGCCGGGCCGGGCTCGGGCACCTGACCGCCGTCAGCGGCGCCAACGTGGCGATCGTGCTGGCGCTGTTGCTGTGGCCGCTGCGCCGCCGCGCGGTGTCGCGCCGGTGGCAGGCCGCGGTGGGGGCCGCCGGACTGGCCGGGTTCGTCGTGCTCGCCGGCCCCAGCCCCAGCGTGGTGCGGGCCGCGGCGATGGGCGCCGTCGCGCTGCTGGCCCTGGCCACCGGGCGACCCCGCGCCGCCGTGCCGGCCCTGGCCGCCTCGGTGGTGGTCCTGCTGCTGCTGGACCCGGGTCTGGCCCGCGACGGCGGCTTCGCCCTGTCGGTCGCCGCCACCGCCGGCATCGTCCTGCTGGCGCCGGGCTGGTCCCGGGCCCTGCGGCGCCGGGGCCTGCCCGGACCGCTCGCCGACGCACTGGCGGTGAGCGGAGCGGCCGGCCTGGTCACCGCACCGCTGGTGGCCGGGCTGTCCGGGTTGGTGAGCCTGGTGTCACTGCCGGCCAACCTGCTCGCCGCCCCCGCCGTGGCCCCGGCGACCGTGCTGGGCCTGGCGGCGACCCTGCTGTCCCCGCTGAGCAGCGACCTCGCCGACGCGTGCGTGTGGGCCGCCGGGTGGCCGACGCGCTGGCTCGTCGGCGTCGCCGAGCACGCCGCGGCGGTGCCCGACGGTGCGACCGGCTGGCCCACCGGCACCGGGGGAGCCCTCCTGCTGGCCGGCCTCCTCGTCGGCGGCGCGGCCGTGCTGGTGCGGTGGCCCCGCGCCCGACCCCTGGCGGTGGCCGCCGTCGTGGGCGTGGTGGTGCTGGGCTGGCCGGCCCGCGAGGCCGCCCGGGGCTGGCCGGTGCCCGGCAGCGTGCTGGTCGGCTGCGACGTCGGCCAGGGCGACGCCCTGGTGGTGCCGACCGGCCCGGGGGAGGGCGTGCTGGTGGACGCCGGCCCCGACGCCACGCTGGTGGACGCCTGCCTGACCCGGCTGGGAATCGACCGGCTGCCCCTGGTCCTGCTGTCCCACCTGGACGCCGACCACGTCACCGGTCTGGCCGGTGCGCTGGCCGGCCGCGAGGTGGGCGAGGTGGCCACCGGGGTGCTCAGCCCCACCGACGACCGGGTCGGGTCGGTCGGCCGGGTGGTGGCCGCGGCCGGCGGCCGGCTGACCGTGCTGGCCGCCGGCGACACCCGCACCCAGGGTCCGGCGACGTTCGACGTGCTGGCCCCTGCGGCCGCCGACGCGGTCCCCTCCGCCGACCCCAACGGCCTGTCCATGGTCGTCCGGGTCACCCACCACGGGCTGCGCCTGCTGCTGACCGGTGACCTGGGCGAGGACACCGAGAGCCGGCTGCTGGCCCGCGGGATCGACCTGCGGGCCGACGTGCTCAAGGTGCCGCACCACGGCAGCGGGGACGCCGACCCGGACTTCCTCGCCGCGACCGGCGCGCGGGTCGCGCTGGTCAGCGTCGGTGCCGACAACGGCTACGGGCACCCCGCCCCGCGGCTGCTGGACTGGCTGGCCGCCGACGGGATGCGGGTGCTGCGCACCGACCTGGACGGCGACGTCGCGGTCACCGGCGAGCGGGGCGACTGGGGGACCGCGGTGCGCGGCGTGGACGATGTCGACCGGGCCGTCGCACTGGGACCCGGCCCACCCGGGACGGTGCCGGCGACCGGCCGTGGGGTCCACCGTCGCCGGGTCGGACCGTCGGTGCTGCGTGACACGATGAGGTCGTGTCCAGCGCCGCCCCGCCGCCCCCCACCTCCCGGCTGCGGGTCGTGGTCGGCGAGGAGGAGCTGCTGCGGGCGCGGGCGGTCTCCGCCGTCCGTGCGGCCGCCCTGGAGCGGGACCCGGGCACCGAGGAGCACGAGCTGGTGGCCCTGGGGCTGCCGGCCGGTCAGCTGGCCGACGTGCTGGCTCCCTCGCTGTTCGGCGGGCACCGGCTGGTGGTCGTGCAGGGCGTGCACGAGGCCGCCGGTGCGCTGGTCGACTCGCTGCTCAGCTACGCGAGGGACCCCGACCCCGAGCTGACCCTGGTGCTGGTGCACAACGGGGGCAAGCGGAACGAGGCGCTGCTCAAGGCGTTCACCCAGGCCGGCGCCGCGGTCGACGAGTGCCCCAAGATCGGCAACGCCGGTGAGCGGATGGCGTTCGTCCGCAACGAGGTGCGGCGGCTGGGCGGCCGGATCACCCCGGACGCCGCGACGGCCCTGCTCGACGCCGTCGGCAACGACCTGCGCGGTCTGTCCGCGGCCGCCAGCCAGCTGGTCTCGGACTTCGGCGGCTCCATCGACGCCGACGACGTCGCCCGGTTCCACCGCGGCCAGGCCGAGGTCACCGGGTTCACCGTGGCCGAGCGGGTGCTCGTCGGGGACAACGCCGGCTCCATCGAGATGCTGCGCTGGGCGCTGGACCGGGGCGTACCGCACGTGCTGGTGGCCGACGCCATCGCCGACGGCGTCCGCACCGCGGCCCGGGTCGCCTCGCTCAACACCACCAACGTCGGCGAGCTGGCCCGCACGCTCAGGCTGCCGCCGTGGAAGGTCAAGAAGGCCCAGGCGCAGGCCCGCGGCTGGACCATCGACGCCCTCCAGCAGGCCATCGGGGTGGCCGCCGAGCTCAACGCCGACGTCAAGGGCGTGGCCGCGAGCGCGGACTACGCCCTGGAGCGTGCGGTCCGCCGGATCGTGGCGATCCGGGCGGCCGCCGGCGCCGGCCGCGCGGGCCGGGTGCCCACCCGGCGCTGACCGGTCGCGACCGGGACCCCCGCAGGACGCGACGAGCCCCCGTCCCCGTGCGGGGAGGGGGGCTCGTCGGGAGCGCGCCGCGGCCGGGGCCGCGGGCGGCGCGTCAGACGCTGGCAGCCTGCTTGGCCAGGGCCGACTTGCGGTTGCCCGCCTGGTTCTTGTGGATGACGCCCTTGCTGGCGGCCTTGTCGAGCGCCTTGGAGACGGTGACCAGGGCGGCGTCGACGGCGGTCTTGTCACCGGCGTCGACGGCGGAGCGGAAGCGCCGGACCGAGGTCTTCAGGGCCGACTTGACCGCGACGTTGCGCTTGCGCGCGATCTCGTTGGTCTTGATCCGCTTGATCTGGGACTTGATGTTCGCCACGCGTGAGCCTCAGGGTGTTCGCAGGGAGGGGTACTTCTGACAGTGCGTCCGCGGCAGCGCAGAGCACGCCACAGGACCGGTCTCACAAGATACCAGGCAGCTCCCCGGCACCCAACCCGCCCGCAGGTGCACCTGCACACGCGGGCGGCCACACGACGCGCCCCGACGTCGGCGCACGCCCGAGCAGGGACGTGGGACGATGGGCGGCACTGTGACTGCACCCGCCCGCACCGACCCGACCCGCATCCGGAACTTCTGCATCATCGCCCACATCGACCACGGCAAGTCGACGTTGGCCGATCGGATGCTCGAGGTGACCGGGATCGTCGAGGGGCGCAACATGCGCGCCCAGTACCTCGACCGGATGGACATCGAGCGCGAGCGCGGGATCACCATCAAGAGCCAGAACGTCCGGCTGCCCTGGACGCCGCGCACCGGCGAGCACGTGGGCACCGAGTACGTGCTGGACATGATCGACACCCCGGGCCACGTGGACTTCACCTACGAGGTGTCCCGCTCGCTGGCCGCCTGCGAGGGCGCCGTGCTGCTGGTCGACGCCGCGCAGGGCATCGAGGCCCAGACGCTGGCGAACCTGTACCTGGCGATCGAGAACGACCTGACGATCATCCCGGTGCTCAACAAGATCGACCTGCCCGCGGCGCAGCCGGAGAAGTTCGCCGCCGAGATCGCGCACATCATCGGCTGCGACCCCGACGACGTGCTGCGGGTCAGCGGCAAGACCGGCGAGGGCGTGCCGGAGCTGCTGGACATGATCGTGGAGAAGATCCCGGCCCCCACCGGGGACGCCGATGGCCCCGCCCGGGCGCTGATCTTCGACTCGGTCTACGACATCTACCGTGGGGTCATCACCTACGTCCGCGTCGTCGACGGCCGCATCTCCGGCCGCGAGCGGATCAAGATGATGAGCAACAACGTCACCCACGAGCTGCTGGAGATCGGGGTCATCAGCCCCGAGCCCAAGCCGGTGGAGAGCCTCGGCGTCGGCGAGGTCGGCTACTTCATCACCGGGGTGAAGGACGTCCGGCAGTCCCGGGTCGGGGACACCGTCACCCTGCAGCACCACCCGGCCGCAGAGTCCCTGGGCGGCTACCGGGACCCCAACCCGATGGTCTACTCCGGGCTGTACCCGATCGACGGCAGCGAGTACCAGCTGCTGCGCGAGTCCCTGGACAAGCTGCTGCTCAACGACGCCGCGCTGGTCTACGAGCCCGAGACCTCGGCGGCCCTGGGCTTCGGCTTCCGGGTCGGCTTCCTGGGCCTGCTGCACCTGGAGATCGTCCGGGAGCGGCTGGAGCGCGAGAGCGGCCTGAGCCTGATCTCCACCGCGCCCAACGTGGTCTACCGGGTGGTCATGGAGGACGGCACCGAGCACGTCGTCACCAACCCCAGTGACTGGCCGCACGGGAAGATGGAGAAGATCTTCGAGCCGATCGTGAACGCCACGGTGATCGCCCCCAGCGACTACACCGGCACGATCATGGAGCTGTGCCAGGGCCGCCGCGGGTCGCTGACCGGGATGGACTACTTGTCCGAGTCCCGCGTCGAACTGCGCTACACGCTGCCCCTCGGCGAGATCATCTTCGACTTCTTCGACTCGCTGAAGTCACGCACCCGGGGCTACGCGAGCCTGGACTACGCCGAGGCCGGTGAGCAGGAGGCCGACCTGGTCAAGGTCGACATCCTGCTGCAGGGCGAGGCCGTGGACGCGTTCTCGGCGATCGTGCACCGGGACAAGTCCTACGGCTACGGCGTGATGATGGCCGGCAAGCTGCGCGAGCTGATCCCGCGCCAACAGTTCGAGGTGCCCATCCAGGCCGCCATCGGCGCCCGGGTCATCGCCCGCGAGACCGTCCGCGCGATCCGCAAGGACGTGCTGGCCAAGTGCTACGGCGGTGACATCACCCGCAAGCGCAAGCTGCTGGAGAAGCAGAAGGAGGGCAAGAAGCGGATGAAGATGGTCGGCCGCGTCGAGGTCCCCCAGGAGGCCTTCGTGGCCGCGCTCTCCAACGCCGAGCCGACCGCCAAGAAGTGACCGGCCGCATCGAGGCGGTCTGCGTCTCCGGTGCCGACCTGCTGCCCCTGCCGGGCAAGCGGCCCGCGACCACGGGCATCCGCAAGCGCCCGGTCGAGGGCCGTGTCGCCGTCCTCGAGGAGACCCTGGACGGCGACCGACAGGTCAACCGCAAGCACCACGGCGGCGAGGGGCAGGCCGTCTACGCCTACGCCCAGGCCGACGCCGAGTGGTGGCAGGCCGAGCTGGACCGCGAGCTCCCGCCCGGCTCGTTCGGGGAGAACCTGCGCACCACCGGCCTGGACCTGACCGGTGCCGTGCTGGGGGAGCGCTGGGCGGTGGGCACCGCGCTCCTCGAGGTGACGGCACCGCGCATCCCGTGCGCGAACTTCGCCCGGTACTGGGACGTCCCGGACCTGGTCAAGCGGTTCACCGCGCACGGTGCCAGCGGGGCCTACCTGCGGGTGCTGCAGACCGGTGACATCGGCGCCGGTGACGCCGTCGAGGTCGTGCACACCCCCGACCACGGCGCCACGGCCGGCCTGCTGTTCCGGGCGCTGACCACCCAGCGGTCCCGGCTGCGGGAGATCGCCCCCGCACTGGACGTCGTCCCCGACAAGGACCGCGCCAAGCTCGCCGCGCGCATCGCCGCCCTCACCAGCTGACCGCCCCGCCCCCCGCGCTACTGTCCGCCCCGGGCTCCAGCGGGGGGCGCCAGCGAGGGAGGCGTCATGCGGGTCGCGACGACGGCGGTGCTGCTGCTCACCGCCCTGGTGACGGCGGCCTGCGGCGGTGGCAGCGACGAGTCGGCCGCGGACCTGCTGTCCCGGGCGAAGACCACCCTGGACGACGCCGCGTCCGTGCACTTCGTGCTGACCAGCGAGGGCGCGCCGAGCGGTGGCACCTCGGTGGTCGGCGGCGAGGGCGACATCGCCCGGCCCGCCTCCTTCGCCGGCACGCTGCAGGTGCAGGCACTGGGCAGCGCGATCGACGCCCAGGTGGTGTCGGTGGACGGCACCGTCTACGCCCAGCTCCCGCTGACCTCCGGGTTCTCGGTGGTGGACCCGGCGACGCTGGGCTTCGGTGACCCGGGCGCGCTCATCGACCCCGACGACGGCATCTCCCAGCTGCTCACCGCGGTGGAGTCCCCGGAGCGGGGGGAGGAGTCCCGGGTGGACGGCGAGGTGGTCACCCAGGTGACCGGGCAGCTGCCCGGCGACCTGGTCGAGGCGTTGCTGACCACCGAGGACCCCGCACAGCCGGTGGACGCGGTGTTCTCCATCGCCTCCGACAGCGGTGAGCTGCGCCAGGTCCAGCTGACCGGGCCGTTCTTCGCCGCCGGCGAGGACGCCGGCTACACGATCGTCCTGTCCGACTTCGGGGCCGATGTCCAGATCACCGCACCCCCCACCGACTGACACCCGGGCGCCCTCGCGGGCGACCCTGGTGCTGGCGACGCTCGCGGTCCTGGTGTCCGCGGCGGACACCTACGTCGTCGTCCTGGCGCTGCCCGACATCCTCACCGGTGTCGGCGTCGGCCTGGACCAGCTGCAGCAGGCCACCCCGATCGTCGGCGGGTTCCTGCTCGGCTACACCGCCACGCTCCCGCTGCTGGGCCGGCTGGCCGACCTGCGCGGTCGACTGCCGGTGCTGGTCGGCTGCCTGCTGCTGTTCGCCCTGGGTTCGCTGCTGACCGCCACCGCCGTGGAGCTGGGGCCAGCGGTGCTGGGCCGGGGTCTGCAGGGCATCGGTGCCGGTGGGCTGGTGCCGGCGACGCTGGCCCTGGTCGCCGACCGTTGGCCGCCCGAGCGCCGGGCCGTGCCGCTCGGCGTCGTCGGGGCGGTGCAGGAGGCCGGCGCCGTGCTCGGTCCGCTGGCCGGGGCCGCGGTGCTCGCCGTCACCGACTGGCGCGGGATCTTCTGGCTCAACCTGGTCCTGGGCGTGGCCCTGGCCGTGGCGCTGCGGGTGACCGGGCCGCGGCGCCCGGGGCGCGACGTCGTCGGCACCGTGCTGGCGGTGCTGGCGGCGACGGCGCTGGCGCTGCAGCTGGGCGAGCCCGACGTGCTCGCCACCGACGTCACGCTCGGGTTGGGCTGGGTGCCGCTGGCCGGGCCGGCCTGGACGACCCCGCTGGTGCTGGTGACGGTGCTCGCCGGCGCGGGCGTGCTCGTCCGCTCGGCCACCGCGGCACACCCGGTGCTCCCGCTGCGCGGGCTGCCGGCGCTGGCACGGGAGGTCGACCTGGTCGGCGCTGTCCTCGTCGTCCTCGCGCTGGGCGCCCTGGTGTGGGCCTTCGCCGCCGCGGACCCGGCGACCCAGGTGGTGGCCCACGGCCCCGTGCTGCTGCCGCTGGCCGCGATGGCCGCGGTCGGTTTCGTGCTGCACGAGCGACGGACGGCGCAGCCGCTGGTCCCGCTGGCCGACCTGCGCCCGGTGGGGGCGTGGGGTGCGCTGGTGGTCAACCTGCTGGTCGGGGTCGCGCTGGTGGCGGCGTTGGTCGACGTGCCGCTGTTCGCCCGGGCCACCACCGAGACCGACCAGCTGGGCGCCGCCCTGGTGCTGGTCGAGCTGCTGGTCGCCGTCCCGGTGGGTGCGGTGGCCGGGGGGTGGGCGTGCCGCGTGGTCGCCCCGCGCTGGGTCGCCGCCATGGGGATGGGGCTGGCCGCAGCCGCGTTCGTGGCGATGGCCGGGTGGGACGCGACCGCGCTGGACTCCTGGACGTCGACCGCCGCGCTGCTGGGCGCCGGGCTCGGCTTCGGGCTGGCGGTGGCACCGGTGAGCGCGGTGCTGCTGGCCGTCACGCCGCAGCGGGTGCACGGCAGTGCCAGCGCGCTGGTCGTGGTGGCCCGGACGATCGGCATGCTGGTCGGGCTGTCGCTGCTGACCGCGATCGCGCTGCGCCGGTTCACCGCTGCCGTCGGGGAGATCCCGAGCCCGCTGGTCAGCTGCCCGACCAGCCCGGCCGACTGCGCCGTCTACGAGCGGGCCACCGACGCCGCCGTCCTCACCCAGCTGCACACGGTCTTCGCCGGGGCAGCGGTGGCGGCGGCGCTGGCCGCCGTCGCCGCCGCCGTCCTGCTGCGGGTCAGACGGTGAAGACGATCTTGCCGGCGGTCCGGCCCTCGTGCATCCGCTCGAAGCCCTCGCGGGCCTGGGCCAGGGGCAGCTCGACGTCGATCTGAGGGCGCAGCCCGGTGGTGCTGCACAACTGCAGCAGCTGCTGCAGCTCGGTGCGGGTGCCCATGGTGGAGCCCTCCACCCGCAGCTGGGTGAAGAAGACCCGGTTGAGCTCGGCGGAGGGGTCGAAGCCGGTGGTCGCACCGGAGACCACGATGACGCCACCGGGCTTGAGCGACTTGACGCTGTGCGACCAGGTGGCCTTGCCGACGGTCTCCATGACGGCGTCGACCCGCTCGGGCAGCCGGGCCCCGGTCTCGAACGCCTGGTCGGCGCCGAGCTCCAGCGCCGCGGCCCGCTTGGCCTCCGACCGGCCGGTCACCCACATGCGGTAGCCGGCGGCGCTGCCCAGCGCGACGAGCGCGGTGGCCACCCCACCCGAGGCGCCCTGCACGAGCACCGTCTGGCCCGGCTGCAGGCCGGCCTTGGTGAAGAGCATCCGGTAGGCGGTGAGCCAGGCGGTGGGCAGACAGGCGGCCTGCGCGAAGGACAGCTCAGCGGGCTTGGGCAGCACGTTGGCGGCCGGGACCAGGACCTGCTCGGCCAGGGTGCCCTGGTGCAGCTCGGACAGCAGCGAGCGCTTGGGGTCCAGGGTCTCGTCGCCCGCCCAGCCCGGGGTGCCGGTGATCACGGCGTGCACGACCACCTCGTTGCCGTCGGGGTCGGTGCCGGCGGCGTCGCAGCCCAGCACCATCGGCATCCGCTCCTGGGGGAGCCCGACGCCGCGCAGGCTGAAGAGGTCGTGGTGGTTGAGCGAGGCCGCCTTGACGTCGATGGTCACCCAGCCCTCCCGGGCCTCGGGCGCCGGCCGGTCGCCGACCTCCAGCACGGAGAGCGGGTCGTCGGCGGACGGGGTCGAGACGAAGGCAGCCAGCATGCCCGGCACGTTAACGGGGCCTCACGTGTCCGGCATCACCGGAGGACGACGGCGTGCTCCCCGGCGGCGACGAACTCCCCGATGACCGGTGCGCCGGGCACCTCGCCGGCCAGCAGCAGCCCGCCGGAGGTCTGCGCGTCGGCGAGCAGCAGGGCGTCGTCGTCGGACACGGCCGAGAGGTCGGTGTGCGGCCGGACCCAGTCCAGGTTCCGCCGGGTGCCCCCGGAGACGTACCCGTCGGCGACGGCCTGCCGGGCGCCGGCCAGGTAGGGGACGTCGGCCGCGGAGACCACCGCGGTCACCCCGCTGGCCCGGGCCATCTTGTACAGGTGGCCCAGGAGGCCGAACCCGGTGACGTCGGTGCCGGCCCGCACGCCCGCGGCGACGGCGGCCACCGATGCCTCGGCGTTGAGCCGGGTCATCGAGTCGATCGCCTCGGGCGAGGGCTCACCGGTGGCCTTCATCCGGTTGTTCAGGGTGCCCACGCCCAGGGGCTTGGTCAGCGAGATCGGGTCGCCGACCGCGGCCCGGTCGTTGCGGATCAGCCGCTCCAGGTCGACCAGCCCGGTGACGGCCATGCCGTAGGTGGGCTCGGGGGAGTCGATGGAGTGCCCGCCGCCGACGTGGCACCCGGCCGCGTGCGCCACCTCCAGACCGCCGCGGAGCACCTCCGCGGCCAGCTCCGGCGGCAGCACGTCGCGGGGCCAGCCGAGCAGGTTCACCGCGACGACCGGGGTGCCGCCCATCGCGTAGACGTCGGACAGCGCGTTGGCCGCGGCGATCCGGCCGAAGTCGTAGGCGTCGTCGACGACCGGGGTGAAGAAGTCGGTGGTGAGCACCAGGCCCTGGCCGCCGGCGATCCGGACGACGGCGGCGTCGTCGCCGTCGTCGAGACCGACCACCAGCTCCGCGCGCGGGTCGGTGGGTCCGGTGTGGGTCAGTCCGGCGACCACGGCCTCCAGCTCGCCGGGCGGGATCTTGCATGCGCAGCCGCCCCCGTGTGCGTACTGGGTGAGGCGGTGGGTCGCGGTCGTCACGGCTCCGAGTGAACACCGGCCCCAGCCCGTCCGCAGCCCGTCCGCAGCCGGCGGTGGCGCGGTCGGTGCGTACCCTCGACCCCGGAGGCGTCAGGGTGTCTGGTGACCCCCGCGGCCTCTAAAGCCGACGTGACCCGGTACCCGGGTCAGGCGGGTTCGATTCCCGTCCGCCTCCGCCAGACCACCTCGCCCCCGGGCGCCGCCGGGCTCCTACGCTCGGACCACGATGACGAGCGACCCCCGGCGGCTGGTGCCGCGCACCGACGTCCTGCTCGCCGAGGCCCGGGTCGCCGCAGCCGTGGGGCGCCTGGGCCGGGACCTGGTCAAGGCCGTGGTGACGGGCGTGCAGCAGCAGGTCCGCGCGGGTGCGCTGGCCCCCGACGACGCCGCCGACGCGGTGCTGGCTGCACTGCCGGGCACCGCGTCCTCGCTGCACCGGGTGCTCAACGCGACCGGCGTGCTGGTGCACACCAACCTGGGCCGGGCCCCGCTGTCGGCGGCCGCCCTGGAGGCCGTCATAGCCGCCGGCGGCACCACCGACGTCGAGCTGGACCTGGCCACCGGCCGCCGCGGCCCGCGCGGTGAGGGCGCGATCGACGCGCTGCTGGCCGCCGTCCCGGCCGCGGAGGCGGCGATCGTGGTCAACAACTGCGCCGCCGCACTGGCGCTGGTGGCGACCTGCCTGGGCGGGGAGCTGGTGGTCGCCCGCGGCGAGCTGGTGGAGATCGGCGACGGGTTCCGGATCCCGGACCTGCTGGTGTCCACCGGCGCCCGGCTGCGCGAGGTGGGGACGACGAACCGGGTGTCCGCGGCCGACTACACCGACGCCGTCGGGCCGGACACCGGTGCCGTGCTGAAGGTGCACCCGTCCAACTTCGTGGTCCGCGGCTTCACCCGGTCCGTCGAGGTCGCCGAGCTGGCGCCGCTGCTGGACGTGCCGCTGGTGGCCGACGTCGGTTCCGGGCTGCTGCGCCCGCACCCCGCACTGCCCGACGAGCCCGACCTGCAGACCACCCTCGCCGACGGCGCCGACCTCGTGCTGTGCAGCGGGGACAAGCTGCTCGGCGGGCCACAGGCCGGTCTGGTGCTGGGGCGGGCCGATCTGGTCCAGCGGCTGCGCCGGCACCCGCTCTACCGGGCGCTGCGGGTCGACAAGACGACCCTGGCCGCGCTGGAGGCCACGCTGCGCGGGCCGCAGCCGCCGGTGCAGCGGATGCTCGCCGCCACGGTGCAGGAGCTGCGGGCCCGGGCCGAGGCGGTCGTCGCCGCGCTGCCGGGGGTCGACGCGGTGGTCGCCGACGCCGGCGCGCGGGTGGGTGGGGGAGGGGCGCCGGAGTTCGAGCTGCCCTCCGTCGCGGTCACCCTGCCGGCCTCGTGCGCGGAGGAGCTGAGGCAGGGGCAGCCCCCGGTGGTCGGCTACACCGCCGAGGGCCGGACCTGGCTGGACCTGCGCAGCCTGGACCCCGCCGACGACGACACCCTGGTGACGGCGGTGCGCGCGTGCACGTCGTAGCCACCGCCGGCCACGTCGACCACGGCAAGTCCTCGCTGGTCAGCGCGCTCACCGGCATGCAGCCCGACCGGTGGGAGGAGGAGCGCCGCCGCGGGCTCACCATCGACCTCGGGTTCGCCTGGACCACGCTGGCCGGCGGCCGCACCGTCGCCGTCGTCGACGTCCCCGGGCACGAGCGGTTCGTCGGCAACATGCTCGCCGGGGTCGGCTCGGTCCCGGCGGCCCTGGTGGTGGTCGCCGCCGACGACGGCTGGTCCGCCCAGACCGCCGAGCACGTCGCCGTGCTGGACGCCCTGGGCGTCCGCGACGCGCTGCTGGTGGTGACCAAGGCCGACCTGGCCGACCCGGCACCGGTGCTGGCCGACGTCACCGCCCGGCTGGCCGAGACCTCGCTGGGCGTCGTCCCCGGCGTCGCCGCGAGCTCCCGCACCGGGGCCGGCGTGCCGGAGGTCGCCGCCGCGCTGGAGGCGCTGCTGGCCGGGCTGCCCGCCCCCGACGTGGCCGCGCCCGTCCGGCTCTGGGTCGACCGGGCCTTCACCATCCGCGGCGCCGGCACGGTCGTCACCGGCACCCTGGCTGCCGGCACCGTGTCCGCCGGGGACCGGCTCACCCTGGGCGGCCGGGACGTCGTCGTCCGCGGGCTGCAGTCCCTGGGGGCCGACGTCGAGACAGCCCGCGCCACGGCCCGGGTCGCGCTGAACCTGCGCGGCGTCGCCGTCGAGGACCTCTCCCGCGGCGACGCACTGCTCACCCCGGACGCGTACCGGGAGACCGCCGAGCTCGACGTCACCCTGGTCCGGCCGGTCGATCGGCTGCCCGCGGAGCTGGTCGTGCACGTCGGCTCGGCCACCGTCGCAGCCCGGGTCCGGCCGCTGGACGACGCGACGGTGCGGCTGCGGCTCACCGCCCCGCTGCCCCTGCGGGTGGGGGACCGGCTGCTGCTGCGCGACCCCGGGACCCGCACCGTGCACGGCGCCGACGTCCGGGACGTCGACCCGCCGCAGCTGCGCCGCCGAGGTGCCGCCCGGGCCCGCGCCGAGGCCCTCGCCGTCGGCGGCGGTGCCGTGGCCGACCTGACCCGTCGCCGGGTGGTGCTCCGCTCGGATTTCGTGGCGATGGGCTGGCCGGTGCCGGCCGAGGCCACCGCGGTCGGGCGCTGGCTGCTGGCGCCCGGGCTGGCCGACGAGCTGGCCGCGCGGGTGCCCGCCGTCGTCACCCGGTACCGGCAGCTGCGCCCGCTGGAGCCGGGCCCGCCGACGGCCGTGCTGCGCAGCGCCCTCGACCTGCCCGACGCCGAGCTCGTCGCCGGCCTGGTGCGCCCGCCGCTGGTCCTGCGCGAGGGACGGGTGGTGGCCGCCGACAGCGGCCTGCCCGAGCAGGTGCAGCGCGCGGTCGACGGCGTCCTGGCCCGGCTGGCCCTCGAGCCGTTCGCGGCCCCGGACACCGAGGCGCTGATCGCGGCCGGGCTCGGCGCCCGGGAGCTCGCCGCCGCCGTGCGGGACGGTCAGCTGGTCCGGGTTGGGGAGGGCGTCTACCTGGCCCCGGGCGTGGAGGACCGCGCCCGGGCGGCACTGGCCGGCGTCGCCCAGCCGTTCACGCTGTCGACGGCGCGGCAGGCGTGGGGCACCAGCCGCCGGGTCGCCGTGCCGCTCGCCGAGTGGCTCGACGCCCGCGGGGTCACCCTGCAGCTGGGCGACCGGACCCGATGGCTGCGCTGAGTCAGCCCTCGCTCGTGCGCCGATGGTGCCCCCCGGTCTCAGTCCTGCGGCACCCAGGACGCGGGGCGCTTCTCCCGGAACGCGGCGATCCCCTCCTGGCCCTCCGGGGAGGCGAAGAACCGGGCCGAGAGACCGAGCAGGTCGCCGAACTGGTCGCCCAGCGACCCCGACGGCGTCGAGCGCAGCAACCGCTTGGTCTCCGCCAGCGCGAGCGGGGCACCGGCGGCCAGCGCGCGGACCTGGGCGGCGACGGTGTCGGTGACGGCGTCGTCGGCGACGGCGAGGTCGACCAGCCCGGTCTGCGCGGCGGTGGCCGCGTCGAAGACCTCGCCGGTGAGCATCAGCCGGTGCACGGCGTGCGGCAGCATCCGGGGCCGGCAGACCGCGGAGATGACCGCCGGGACCACCCCGATGCGGACCTCGGCGAACCCGAAGGTGGCCGAGGCCCCGGCCACGACGACGTCGCAGGCGGCCAGCAGCCCGACGCCGCCGGCCCGGGCCGGACCGCGGACGGCGGCGAGCACCGGCTTGGGGGAGTGCCAGATCGTCTCCAGCAGCTCCGGGAACTCGTTGACGCCCTGGTCGGCGGCGGACCCGCCGGCGGCCTCGGAGAGGTCCATCCCGGAGCAGAACACCCGCCCGGTGTGGTCCAGCACGACCACCCGGACGGCGTCGTCGGCCAGGGCGTCGGTGAGGGCCTGCCGGAGCTCCGCACGCATGGCGCGGGACAGGGCGTTGCGGTTGGCGGGGGAGTCCAGGGTGAGCGTGGCGACGCCGCGGGACACCTCGACGTGCAGCACGGGGGTGGAGGTCACGTCCGCATCCTGCCGGTAGCGGGGACACTGGACCCAGCGATGACCACCACCCTGCCCGTCCTGGGCCAGACGCCCGTCCTCCCGGCCGGCCCGGCGATGCTCCCCGACGCCGCCCGCGCCGAGCTGCCGACGACGCGGTTCGGGCTGTACCTGCACGTGCCGTTCTGCGCGACGCGCTGCGGATACTGCGACTTCAACACCTACACCTCCGACGAGCTGGGCCCCGGCGCCAACCGCAGCGAGTACGCGGCCACCGCCATCGCCGAGGTGGAGCTCGCCGCCCGGGTGCTCGGGCCGACCCCGCCGACGATCAGCACCGTCTTCGTCGGCGGCGGCACCCCGACCCTGCTGCCCGCGGCCGACCTGGTCGCCGTGCTGGACCGGGCCCGCGAGCTGTTCCCGGTCGCCGCCGACGTCGAGGTCACCACCGAGGCCAACCCGGAGTCGGTGACGCCGCAGTCGCTGGCCACCCTGCGCGCGGGCGGCTTCACCCGGATCAGCCTGGGCATGCAGTCCGCCGCCCCGCACGTGCTCGCCGTCCTGGACCGCCGGCACACGCCCGGCCGGGCCGCCGAGGCCGCCCGGGAGGCCCGCGCCGCCGGCTTCGACCACGTCAACCTGGACCTCATCTACGGCGCCCCCGGCGAGACCGACGCCGACTGGGGCCTCTCGCTGCAGGCCGTGCTGGACTCCCCGGTCGACCACGTCAGCGCCTACGCGCTCATCGTCGAGCAGGGCACCAAGCTGGCCCGCCGGGTCGCCCGCGGCGAGCTGCCGATGCCCGACGACGACGTGCTGGCCGACCGGTACGAGCAGGCCGACCGGGTGCTGCGCGGTGCCGGGCTGGAGTGGTACGAGGTGTCCAACTGGGCCCGTGGCGCGGCCGCCCGGTGCCGGCACAACGAGCTGTACTGGGCGAACGCGCACTGGTGGGGCATCGGCCCCGGCGCGCACAGCCACGTCGGCGGGCTGCGCTGGTGGAACGTCAAGCACCCGGCGGCCTACGCCGGGCGGCTGGCCGCCGGTGAGCACCCGGCCGCCGACGCCGAACAGCTCACCGCCGCCGACCGCGTGCTGGAGCGGGTGATGCTGGGCCTGCGCCTGCGCGACGGCCTGCCGCTGGACGCGCTCAGCGACGTCGGCCGGGCCCGGGCCGCGGGCTCGGTCGTGCAGGGTCTGCTCGAGCCCGGACCGCACGCCGCTGGCCGGGCCGTGCTGACCGACCGCGGCCGGCTGCTCGCCGACGCGGTGGTCCGGGACCTCACCGACTGAGGCCCCGCCCGGGCTCCCGTGGCCGGGTGCTCAGCCGTGCAGGGCGGCCAGCAGTCCCTCGCCGTAGCGCTCCAGCTTCGCTGCGCCGACCCCGCTGATCGTGCCCAGCGCGGCGACGTCGGCCGGCTCGTCGGTGGCGATCTGGCGCAGCGTCGCGTCGTGGAAGACGACGTAGGCGGGCACGCCCTGCTCCTTGGCGGTGGCCGCCCGCCAGGCCCGCAACCGCTCGAACGCCGGCGCGGCGGTCGTTGGCAGGTCCACCGCCGCGGCCTTGGCCGCACGCGAGGAGCGGCCCGAGCGCGCCGGGCGGTCGGCCTCCCGGCGCATCAGCACCTCGCGTTCGCGGCGCAGCACCGGGCCGCTGGCCTCGTTGAGCACGAGCGTGCCGTACTCGCCCTGCACCGACAGCAGGCCCTGGGCCAGCAGCTGGCGGACCACACCGCGCCACTGCGTCTCGCTGAGGTCGGTGCCGATGCCGAAGACGGTCAGCTCGTCGTGCGAGTGCTGCGCGACCTTCTCGGTGCGCTTGCCCAGCAGGATGTCGATGGACTGCCCGGCGCCGAAGGACTGGCCGCGTTCGCGCTGCAGCCGCAGCACCGTGGACAGCAGCTTCTGCGCCGGGATGGTGGCGTCCCAGGTCTCCGGCGGGGCCAGGCACGTGTCGCAGTTGCCGCAGGCCGAGCTCTCCTGGCCGAAGTGCGCCAGCAGCCGGACCCGCCGGCAGTCGACGGTCTCGCACAGCGCCAGCATCGCGTCCAGCTGGGCGGACAGCACCCGCCGGTGGGCCAGGTCGCCCTCGGAGGAGTCGATCATCTTGCGCTGCTGGACGACGTCGGCCAGCCCGTAGGCCAGCCACGCGGTCGAGGGCAGCCCGTCCCGGCCGGCCCGGCCGGTCTCCTGGTAGTAGCCCTCGACGGACTTGGGCAGGTCCAGGTGTGCGACGAAGCGGACGTCGGGCTTGTCGATGCCCATGCCGAAGGCGATCGTCGCGACCATCACCAGGCCGTCCTCGCGCAGGAACCGGGACTGGTTGGTCGCGCGGGTCCGCTGGTCCAGCCCCGCGTGGTACGGCAGCGCCGGGATGCCCTGGGCGACGAGGGCCTCCGCGGTCTTCTCCACCGAGGCGCGGGACAGGCAGTAGACGATCCCGGCGTCCCCGGGGTGCTCGGTGCGCAGCAGGTCCAGCAGCTGCTTGCGCGGCTCGTTCTTGGGTGCGATCCGGTACTGGATGTTGGGCCGGTCGAAGCCGGCCACGACGTGCAGGGCGTCGTCGAGCTGCAGCCGGGTGCTGATCTCGGTGTGCGTGGCCCGGGTGGCGGTCGCGGTCAGTGCGATCCGCGGCACGTCGGGCCAGCGCTCGTGCAGCATCGACAGGGCCAGGTAGTCCGGCCGGAAGTCGTGGCCCCACTGGGCGACGCAGTGCGCCTCGTCGATGGCGAACAGCGCGATGTGCCCGCGCTCCAGCAGCCGCGCGGTCGGGGAGCTGCCGCCGCCCAGGGACTCCGGGGCGATGTAGAGCAGGTCCAGCTCGTCGGCCAGGAACGCCTCCTCGACCGCCCGGCGTTCGTCGCGGTCCTGGCTGGAGTTGAGGAACCCGGCCCGGACGCCGACCGCCCGCAGCGCGTCCACCTGGTCCTGCATCAGCGCGATCAGCGGGGAGACCACGACGCCCACCCCGTCCCGGAGCAGCGCCGGCACCTGGTAGCACAGCGACTTGCCGCCACCGGTGGGCATCAACACCAGGGCGTCCCCGCCGGCGACGACGTGGTCGACGACCTCGCGCTGCGGGCCGCGGAAGGCGTCGTAGCCGAAGACCCGGCCCAGCACCTCGAGCGCGGGATCGGTCAGCTCGTCCTCCGGTGCCAGGGTCACGCACCGAGGGTAGGGCGACCCGTCTGACATCCGTCAGCCCCTGTGGACGACGTCTCGCACTCCCGCCGGGACCCTCCCGCCGCCAGGCTCGACGCATGGCACAGACCCCCGCCCTGGACGTCCGCGGGCTCACCGTCCGCTACGGCGGCACGACCGCCGTCCACGAGCTGGACCTGCTGATCCCGCGCGGGCAGACCGTCGCGCTGCTGGGCCCCAACGGCGCCGGCAAGTCCTCCACGGTCAACGCCGCCCTGGGCCTCTTCCGGCCCAGCTCCGGCACCGTCGAGGTGCTCGGCCGGGACCCGCTCACCGCGGTCCGCACCGGCGGGGTCGGGGCGATGCTGCAGCACGGCGGGCTCCCCAGCGAGGCCCGCGTCGGGGAGGTGCTGCGGCTGGTCGCCGGCCGGTACGCCGACCCGTGGCCGATGGCCGACCTGGTCGCCACCACCGGCATCGTGGGCCTCACCGGCCGGCGCACCGAGCAGCTGTCGGGCGGTCAGCGCCAGCGGGTGCTGCTGGCCCTCGCCCTCGCCGGCACACCGCCGCTGCTGGTCCTGGACGAGCCGACCTCGGCGATGGACGTCGAGGGCCGGCAAGCCTTCTGGGCGACGATGCGCAGCCTGGCCGACCGCGGCCACACCGTCGTCTTCGCCACCCACCACCTCGACGAGGCCGACGCGGTGGCCGACCGGGTCGTCGTCGTGGACGGCGGCCGGGTGGTCGCCGACGGCACCGCGGCCCAGGTCAAGTCCGGGATCGCCGGGCGCACCGTCCGGTTCGGCTGCACCGACCGCACCGGGCTGTCCGACCTGCCCGGCGTGACCGCCGTCGGCGGAACCGGGGACCTGGTCGAGCTGGCCACCACCGACGCGGAGGCCACCCTGCGCGCCCTGCTCGCCGCCCGCGACCGGCTGCCGGACCTGGAGGTCCGCGGGGCGAGCCTGGAGCAGGCCTTCCTCACCCTCACCGGAGGCACCCGATGACCGACCTGCTCGTCTTCCAGCTGCGCCGGGTCACCCGGTCCTGGCAGTACCTGCTCTTCACGGTGCTGCTGCCCGCGCTGTTCACCGTGTTCTTCACCAAGGTGTTCGGTGCGCAGGCCGCCGACCCGGCCGAGTACCAGGAGTACGCACGGGACTACATGGTCTCGATGATGTGCTACGGCGCGCTGGGGGCGGCGCTCGGCGCCACCATCCGGCTGTCGTTCGACCGGGCGTCGGGCTGGTTGCGCCAGCTCCGGGTGCTCCCGCTGCCCGCCCGCACCGTGGTCGCGGTCGACGTCGCGGTCGGCATGGTGCTGGTGCTGCCCAGCCTGCTGGTCGTCGCCCTCGTCGGCCGGTTCGTCAACGACGTCGAGCTCGGGCTCGGCAGCTGGGCCGTGCTGCTGGGTGCCCTGTGGCTGGGGTCCGGGGCCTTCGTGGCCCTGGGCATGCTGCTGGGTCTCGCGCTGGAGGAGAAGGCCGCGGGCGCTGCCATCGGCATCCTGTCGGTCGTGCTGGCCGCCCTGGGCGGGTTGTGGATCCCGGTCTGGCTGTTCCCCGGCGGGCTGCAGCTGGTGGCCCGGGCGATGCCGTCCTACTGGTACGGAGAGCTGGGCCGGGCCGTGGTCACCGGCGG
Source organism: Klenkia sp. AC732 (assembly GCF_979256525.1). Taxonomy (NCBI): domain Bacteria; kingdom Bacillati; phylum Actinomycetota; class Actinomycetes; order Geodermatophilales; family Geodermatophilaceae; genus Klenkia; species Klenkia sp. AC732. The sequence continues at coordinate 37,604 of NZ_CEEDOS010000016.1, forward strand.
CAGCCCGGCCGGGGCGGCGCTCGTGCTGGCCGGCTTCGCGCTGCTGTTCACCGCGGCGGCCCTGGCGGTCGGTTCCCGGCGTCCCTTGCACGCCGTGGCCGGTTGAGCGGGAGACTGACCCCCGTGCAGCCCGTCCCCGAGACCCGACCGCCGCTGTGGCGGAGGCTGGCGTGGTCCGTCCCGTGGCTGGTCTTCCAGGTCTTCCCGGTGCTGGACCTGGTCACCGAGGAACGCCCCGTCCTCGCCCGGGTGCTCATCGCGGTCGCCCTGGTGGCCTTCACCGCCGCCTACCTCAGCGTGCTGGGCCGCTTCGCCGACCCGCGCGGCGTCCGGCCGGACTTCCTCGTGGTCGTCGTCCTGGCCACGGTGCTCTCGGCCGGGCTGGGCACCAGCTACGCGGGGCTCTGGATCTACGTGTCCGCCGCCGCGGCCGCCACCCTGCCGCAGCGTCTGGTGTGGCCGGTGACGGGGGCCGCGACGCTGGCCTCCGCGGTGGTCATCGTCTCGTGGCAGGACTGGACGACGCTCTTCCTGCCCGTCCTCTGCCCGCTGACCGCAGCCACCCTGTGGGGCACCCGGCACCTGCTCACCGTCAACGCCGAGCTGCGGGAGGCCCGCGAGGAGCTGGCCCGCAACGCCGTCGCCGAGGAGCGGCTGCGCTTCGCCCGCGACCTGCACGACCTGCTGGGCCACTCACTGTCCCTCATCGCGCTCAAGAGCGAGCTGGCCGGCCGGCTGGCCGAGGCCGACCCCGCCCGTGCCCGCACCGAGATGGCCGACGTCGAGGCCGCCGCACGGCGCTCCCTCGCCGAGGTCCGGGACGCCGTCAGCGGTTACCGGCAGATCAGCTGCGCGCAGGCCCTCGCCGAAGCCCGGGCCGCGCTGTCCGGGGCCGGCATCTCCTTCCGCGGCCCCGACCGGGTGCCGGTGCTCCCCGGCCCGGCCGACGCCGTCCTGGGCTGGGTGGTCCGCGAGGCCACCACCAACGTGCTGCGGCACAGCCGCGCCCGCGCCGTCGTCGTCACCCTGACCGAGGACGGCGTCAGCGCCGCGCTGACCGTCACCGACGACGGCCGCGGCCCCGACGACGCCACCGCACCCGGCAGCGGACTGACCGGCCTGAGCGAGCGGGTCGGCGCGCTGGAGGGCACCCTCACCGGCGGGGCCGGCCCGCGCGGTGGCTGGCAGCTGGCCGCGACCGTGCCCCTGGTCCCCGCGGCGGTGACGGCGTGATCCGGGTGCTGCTGGCCGAGGACCAGCAGCTGGTCCGGGGAGCCCTGCGGGCGCTGCTGGAGCTCGAGCCCGACATCACCGTCGTCGCCGAGGTCGGCCGCGGCGATCTCGTGGTCGCCGCGGCACAGGCGCACATCCCGGACGTCGCGCTGCTGGACATCGAGATGCCCGGCCAGGACGGCATCGAGGCCGCCCGCGACCTGGCTGCCGCGATGCCCGGGGTGAAGGCCGTCGTGCTGACCACCTTCGGCCGGCCGGGCTTCCTGCGCCGGGCCATGGAGGTCGGCGCGCAGGGCTTCCTGGTGAAGGACTCCCCGGTCGCCGAGCTGGCCGCCGCGATCCGCGCGGTGGTCGCGGGGGAGCGGGTCATCGACCGCGACCTGGCCGCCGCGGCCCTCGCGCTGGGGGCCACCCCGCTGTCCGGACGGGAGGCCGACGTCCTGCGGGCTGCCGCCGACGGGGCCACCGTCGCCGACATCGCCGGGCGGCTGTTCCTCTCCGAGGGCACCGTGCGCAACTACCTGTCCAACGCCATCGGCAAGACCGGCGCCCGCACCCGCGTCGAGGCGGCCCGGGTCGCCGCCGACAAGGGCTGGCTCTAGGGGGGGGCGGGTCCGTCCCCACGCGCAGCTGTGCCGGCGGTGCGCGGCCACGCCGCTGTCCCCGTCGCGGGCGCGGCCTCGGCGCGCCCGGACCGTGCGGGTGCGCGCCCAGACCGCCACGCCGCTCGGGACGCCGGCAGGAGCGCGCGCCCGTGGAGCGGCTGCGCGTCCACGCCGGGTGCCGGGCTGCGCGGCCGGGCCGGTCCACTTCCCGGGGTGACGGTGTGGGCGCGCGCCCGGGCGGGAGTGCGCGGCTGTGCGGGTGTGCTCCCTGGGGTGGCGGCGTGGGCGCGCGCCCGGGCGGGAGTGCGCGGCTGTGCGGGTGTGCTCCCTGGGGTGATGGTGTGGGCGCGCGCCCGGGCGGGAGTGCGCGGCCACGCGGGTCTGCTCCTCAGGGTGGCGGTGTGGGCGCGCGCCCAGGCGGGACTGCGCGGCCACGCTGCTCGGCGGGGGCGGACGGCGGGCCCGGCGCGCACGTCCACTGCGGGTGCGCGCCGGCGCAGCTGCGCCGTCGGCCACGGTCCGCCGTGCGAGAGAGCAGGCAGACGTGTCGGCCGCGCCGGAGAGGAGCACAGCCGGCGCGGCGCGGTCGAGGGTCGGCGCCATCTGTGGACGGACCCGTGCGGTGTGGACGCCCGCGGCCCCGGCCCGCTCTCGGGCGCGACGCTGCATCGCGTGCCCCGTCGACCACGCCCCGTCCCTGAGCTGGGTGCTGCGCCCTTCCGCGGCACCACTGCTGTCGCGACCGGGCTGTTGACCCGGCACGAGCTCGCCGGGCCCGGGTGGTCGCGGCTGCACCGGGACGTCTACGTCGCGGCCGGCGCACCGGTGACGCACGCGGTGCGGGTGCAGGCGTCGGTGGCGTTGGTGCCCGGCGCGGTGGTCACCGGTTCGTCGGCGGCCCGGCTGCACGGCGTGGACCTGGGGCCGGGGGAGAGCGAGCCGGTGGAGCTGACCGTCCCCGGCGGATCGGGCGGGTGGTCCACGACGGGCGTCCGGGTGCGGCGCCGGGACCTCGGGCGGCACTCGGTGGTGGTGCTCGACGGGCTGCAGGTGACCAGTGCCGTCGTCACGGCCGTCGACCTCGCGGTCGCCTGGCCACACCCGCAGGCGGTCGCCGTCCTGGACCAGTTCGTGGCCGCACGGTTGGCGACGCTCGAGGAGGTCCGCGCGGAGGCGGCGCTGCGGACCGGCCCGGGTTCGGCGCGTGGACGCCGGGCGGCGGCCGTGGCCGACGGGCTGGCAGCCTCGCCGCCGGAGACGGTGCTGCGCATGCTCCTGGCGTCGTCCGGGCTGCCGGTACCGGTCGCCCAGTACGAGGTGCGGGACCGGCGGGGCCGGTTCGTCGCCCGCGTGGACTTCGGGTGGCCCGGACTCCGGTTCGCGGTCGAGTACGACGGCGCCGGCCACGTCGACCGGCTCGCCCACGACCGACGTCGGCTCAACGCCCTGCAGGACGCGGGCTGGCGCGTCTTCTTCGTCACCGCGGCCGGGATGCACGACCCGCAACGGTTGCTCCTCACGATCGCCGCGGCCATGGCCGACTGCCTCCGCTGACCCGCTGACCCGCTGACCCGCTGGGCCGCTGACCCGCTGACCCGCTGGGCCGCTGACCCGCTGGGCCGCTGACCCGCTGGGCCGCGCCGGTCTGCAGCTCCCCAGGGCCGGGTCCACCCGGTCAGCCGTCGCGCGCTGCGGCGCCGGGGCCACGCGCCCAAGCCGCTGACCCGCGGCGCCCAGGCACCTCCCCGCGCAGGAAAGTCGTGGGTGCGCGCCTGCGCCGCTCACGAGCCCGGGAGACCGGCAGGGGCGCGCAGTCGGTGCGCCACTGCGCGTCGACGGCGCAGGGCTGCCCGCGGGGGATCGCCCGCGGCGCCGGGCCTGAGCGGGGCGGCTCAGGGGGGCTGTGGCAGGGGCTCAGGGCAGGCTGGCGCAGGGCGCGGGGGCCGCCGGGCGCAGGGGCCAGGCGGTCAGGAAGAGGCCGGGGCCGCCGGGCGCAGGGGCCACCGGACGGAAGGCCCAGGCGGTCAGGTGGAGGCGGGGGCGGACGGCATCAGCGCGTCCAGGTCCAGCACGCGCACGTGGATGACGTTGCGCTGCTGGAGGGCCGCGCGCAGGGCGCGGTGCAGCCCGTCCTCCAGGAAGAGCTCCCGGTGCCACTGGACGGCGTGCGGGAAGAGGTCGCCGTAGAAGGTCGAGTCGTCGGCCAGCAGGGCGTCCAGCTCGAGGGTCCGCTTGGTGGTGACCAGGGTGTCCAGCCGGATCTGCCTGGGCGGGATCATCGCCCAGTCCCGGGTGGAGAAGCCGTGGTCGGGGTAGGGCCGGCCGTCGCGCACCGCTTTGAAGATCAGGTGCCGACTCCCCTCAGACCGTCCCCGTGACCCGGGGCACTCGACGCCCGGACCACCCTAGTGCGACCCGGTCTCGACCCGCCCGGGGACACCTCGGGTCGGCGGTGAACGGTGCACCGGGGGTGCCGCCCGGTCGTATGCTGGACCTGGCACTCGGACGAGGTGAGTGCCAACCGCGGTGCGAGGAGGGGGTGGTCGGCGTGGCGCACGACGAACGCCGCCTGCAGGTCCTGCGGGCCATCGTGCAGGACTACGTCTCGACCAACGACCCGGTCGGCAGCAAGGCCCTGGCGGCCCGGCACGACCTGGGCGTCTCCTCGGCGACCATCCGCAACGACATGGCGGTGCTGGAGGAGGAGGGGTACATCACCCAGCCGCACACCAGCGCCGGGCGGGTGCCCACCGACAAGGGCTACCGCTTCTTCGTCGACCGGCTCTCCCAGGTCAAGCCGCTCTCGGTCGCCGAACGGCGGGCGATCGAGCGCTTCCTGGACGGCGCGCTGGACCTCGACGACGTCCTGGGGCGGACCGTGCGCCTGCTGGCCCAGCTGACCCGCAACGTCGCGGTCATCCAGTACCCGACGCTGGCCCGCTCCGCCGTCCGGCACCTGGAGGTCGTGCAGCTGGCGACCAACCGGCTGCTGGTCGTGCTGATCACCGACACCGGCCGCGTCGAGCAGCGCGTCGTCGAGGTGCCCGCGGTGACCGACGCGCCCGCGGGCGCGGACCCGGTCGCCGAGCTGCGCACCCTGCTGAACTCCGCCTTCGTCGGCGCCAAGCTGGCCGAGGCCAGCGTCGCCGTCGCCGACCTGCTGGAGACCGCGCCCCCGCACCTGCGCGGGCTGGTCGCCGCGGTCAGCGCGACGCTGGTGGAGACCCTCGTCGAACCGGGGGAGGACCGGCTGCTCATCGGTGGCACGGCCAACCTCACCCGCGGCGGGGCACTGGACTTCCCGGGCAGCCTCCGGCCGTTGCTGGAGGCCCTGGAGGAGCAGGTCGTCGTCCTGAGGCTGATGGGCGAGGTGGCCCCCAGCCACGTGCTGGTCAGCATCGGCGAGGAGAACGAGCACGAGGGCCTGACGGGCGCCTCCCTGGTCTCGGTGGGCTACGGGTCGGTCGGTGGCACCGGCGACCTGGCGCTCGGCGGACTGGGCGTCGTCGGACCCACCCGGATGGACTACGCCGGGAACATGGCCGCGGTACGAGCCGTGGCCCGCTACGTCGGCCAGCTGCTGGCCGAGAGCTGAGGACTGAGAAACCGCATGGCAACGGACTACTACGGCGTGCTCGGGCTGGCCCAGGGGGCCACCGACACCGACATCAAGCGCGCCTACCGCCGCAAGGCCCGCGACCTGCACCCCGACGTCAACCCCGACCCCGGGGCCAAGGAGGAGTTCCAGCAGGTCAGCCGGGCCTACGAGGCGCTCACCGACCCGGACAAGCGGCGCATCGTCGACCTGGGCGGCGACCCGTTCGAGACCGGTGGCGGCGGGGGCGGCAACCCCTTCGGCGGCGGGGCCGGCTTCGGCGGCCTGGGCGACATCATGGACGCCTTCTTCGGTGGCGGCGGGGCCACCCGAGGGCCGCGCAGCCGCACGCGGGCCGGCGGCGACGCGCTGATCCGCGTCGAGCTGGACCTGGACGAGACCGTCTTCGGGACGACGACCGACATCACCGTGGACACCGCCGTGCTGTGCACCATGTGCACCGGCGCCGGCACCGCCCCGGGCACCCACCCGACCCAGTGCAGCACCTGCAACGGCCGCGGCGAGGTGCAGAGCGTGCAGCGCTCGTTCCTCGGCCAGGTCGTCGCCTCGCGTCCCTGCCCCACCTGCGCCGGCACCGGCCAGGTCATCCCCGAGCCGTGCCCGCAGTGCGCCGGCGACGGCCGCGTGCGGGCCCGCCGCACCATCCCGGTGAAGATCCCCGCCGGCGTCGAGGACGGCATGCGCATCCGGCTGTCCGGGCACGGCGAGGTCGGCCCCGGCGGCGGGCCGGCCGGTGACCTGTACGTCGAGGTGCACGAGCGCCCGCACGACGTCTTCACCCGGGACGGCGAGGACCTGCACTGCCGGGTCACCCTGCCGATGACCGCGGCCGCGCTGGGCACCACGCTGACGCTGAAGACCCTGGACGGCGACGAGCCGCTGCAGGTCAAGGCCGGCACCCAGTCCGGCAGCGTGCTCACCCTGCGCGCGCACGGTGCCCCCCGGCTGCGGGCCACCGGCCGCGGCAACCTGATGGTGCACATCGACGTGCAGACCCCCACCCGTCTGGACGACGAGCAGGAGGAGCTGCTGCGCAAGCTCGCCGCCGTCCGCGGGGAGGACCACCCCGAGGCCAGCCGGGCCCAGCACAACGGCCTGTTCTCCCGGGTCCGCGACGCCTTCAACGGGCGCTGAGCGGCGTGGCCGAGGTCGTCACCGACACCACCGCACCGCCGCTGGACGGCACCCCGCTGTTCCTGCTCGACACGCTGCCCGAGGGCCCCGAGGTGCTCGTCGACGGCGGTGAGGGCCGGCACGCCGTCGACGTGCTGCGGCTGGCCCCCGGCGAGCGCGTCCGGGTCGGGGACGGCGAGGGCACCCTGCTGGAGGGCGAGGTCACCGCGGCCGGCCCCGGCGGCCTGCGGGTCCGGGTGACCGCGCGCCACGAGGTGCCCGCCCCCGAGCCCGAGCTGGTGCTCGTGCAGGCGCTGCCCAAGGGCGACCGGGGCCCGTTGGCCGTCGAGCTGGCGACCGAGCTGGGCGTGGACCGGGTCGTGCCGTGGACCGCTGCGCGCTGCGTCACCAAGTGGCGCGAGGACCGGGTGGACAAGGGCCTGGCCAAGTGGCGCTCGGCGGCCCGGGCGGCCAGCAAGCAGGCCCGCCGTCCCCGGGTCCCCGAAGTCACCGACCCGATGAGCACCCGCCAGGTCTGCGGCCTGCTGGGCGACACCGACCTGTCGGTGGTGCTGCACGAGCAGGCCCGCCGTCCCTTCTCGGTGCTGGAGGTGCCGGCCACCGGTGTCATCGCCGTCATCGTCGGGCCCGAGGGCGGGCTGACCGACGGCGAGGTCGTCGCCTTCCGTGCCGCCGGTGCCGTCTCGGTCCGGCTGGGTGCCGAGGTGCTGCGGACGTCGACCGCCGGTGCCGCGGCGCTGGCGGCGCTGGCCGCCCGCACCCGCTGGAGCTGAGCGGGCGGCAGGACGGCCCTAGGGTCGCGGCCATGACCGACTGCCTGTTCTGCGCGATGGTCGCCGGGGACATCCCGGCCGACGTCGTCCACGAGACCGAGCGCACGTTCGCCTTCCGAGACATCGCCCCGCAGGCCCCCACGCACGTGCTGGTGATCCCGAAGGACCACCACGCCACGGCCGGGCTGTTGGTGGGCGCGGACCCGACCCTGCTGGCCGAGGTCGTCGCGGCCGCGCACGCCGTCGCCGTGCAGGAGGGCCTCGCCACCGAGGACGGCCCGGAGCCGGGCTACCGGCTGGTCGCCAACACCGGTCCGGCCGCCGGCCAGACCGTGCACCACGTGCACCTGCACGTGCTCGGCGGTCGCGACCTGGCCTGGCCGCCCGGCTGACCCGTCACGGCCGGTCCGGTCACCGGCCCGGGCTCAGGTCCGGCGGGGCCAGGCCCGGACCGGGCCGTGCACCTGCAGCCGCACCCGGTCACCGGGCCGGCGGGGGATGCTCCGCTCGCGGACGGCGACCAGACCCAGGCCCGCCACCCGCACGGTGAGCACGGTGTCCGGCCCGCTGAACCGCACGCCCTCCACGACGCCGGCCGTGCCCGTCCCGTCGCCGTCCCCTGCCCGCAGGTCCTCGGGGCGCACCAGCACCTCGACCTCGCTGCCGGGCCGCCCCGGGACGTCGAGCTCGTGCCGGCCCAGCGGGGTCTCCACGGCCGAGTGCCCGGTGACCGTGCCCGGCAGCAGCACCGCGGTGCCCAGGAAGCCGGCCAGCTCGGCGTCGACCGGGGAGCGGTAGAGCTCGCGAGGCGTGCCCGCCTGGACCAGTCGGCCGGCCCGGAGCACGGCCACCCGGTCCGCGGTCGACAGCGCCTCCTCCTGGTCGTGGGTGACCAGCAGGGCGGTGGCACCGTCGGCGGCCACCGCGGCCCGGACGTCGTCCCGCACCGCGACGCGCAGCCCGGCGTCCAGCGCGCTGAACGGCTCGTCCAGCAGCACCAGGGCGGGCCGGGGTGCCAGCGCCCGGGCCAGCGCCACCCGCTGCTGCTGCCCGCCGGAGAGCTCGTGCGGCATCCGGGCGCCCATCGCGCCCAGGCCCAACAGGTCCAGCAGCTCGTCGGCGCGGCCGTCCCGGCGGCGGGCGCGCGGCAGGCCGAACGCCACGTTCGCCCGCACGTCCAGGTGCGGGAACAGCGAGCCGTCCTGCGGCACGACCCCCACGCCGCGCCGGTCCGGGGCGACCCGGTGACCGTGCCCGGCCACCGGGCGGCCGGCGATCGTCACCCGGCCCGACGTGGGCGTCAGGAAGCCCGCGACCACCCGCAGCAGGGTGGTCTTGCCGCAGCCCGAGGGGCCCAGCAGGGCGGTGAACGACCCCGTCGGCACGGTCAGCGAGACGCCGTCCAGCGCCGCGACGGCACCGAAGCGGACCGTCACGTCGGCGACGTCGAGGGCGTGGGTGCTGGGGCTGGACGCGGTCACCGGGCGCCCCGCTCGCGCTGCAGCAGGTGCGCGGGCACCGCGGCGAGCACCACGATCAGCGCGGCGTAGGGCGCCGCCGCCGCGTACTGGCCCGACGTCGTCGAGCTCCACAGTCGCATCGCCAGCGTCTCCGTCCCGGTCGGGTGCAGCACGAGGGTCGCCGTCAGTTCCTTGACGCAGGACAGGAAGACCAGCAGTGCCCCGGTCAGCACGCCCGGGGCGGCCAGCGGCAGGGTCACCTCGCGCAGCACCTGCCAGGGCCGGCGGCCCAGCGAGCGGGCCACCTCCTCCAGGGCGGGCGGGGACTGCGCGACCGCCGTCCGCACCGCGCCGACCGCCAGCGGCAGGAAGAGGACGGCGTAGGCCAGCACCAGCACCGGCGCCGTCAGGTAGGCCGCCGGTGCCACCCGCAGCGTCAGGTAGACCAGGGACAGCGCGACCACGATGCCGGGCACGGTGTGCGACAGCCAGCTCGCGCCCTCCAGGGCCCGCGCCAGCCGGCCCGAGGACCGTCCGGCGACCACCCCGATGGGCAGCGCCAGGGCCACGGTGAGGAGGGCGCCACCGGAGGCCAGCAGCAGCGTGGACGTCGCGGTGTCCCACAGCCGCGCCGGGTCGAAGGTCGCCGACGTCCCCACGGCGAGCCAGCGGGCCAGGCTGACCACCGGGACGCCGAGCGCCGCCGCGGCGAGCGCCCCGAGGCCGGTGACGACGGCGGCAGCGGACAGCGGGGCGAGTCGGACCCGGGGCGCCCGGCGGCGGGCCCCGCTGCCGGTGCGGGCGTACCGGGCGCGGCCCCGGCTGCGCAGCTCGCCGGTGACGACGAGTGCGGAGACGACGACCAGCAGCAGCGAGAGGGTGACCGGGACGAGCCGGCCGAAGCTGTTCTCCAGGGAGACCGCGATCGCCCGGGTCAGGGTGGTCACCCGCAGGATCGACACCGAGCCGAAGTCGGCCAGCACGTAGGTCGCCACCAGCAGGCCCCCGGCGGCCAGTGCGGGCCTCAGCTGGCGGACCGTGACGGTGCAGAAGACGCCGAGGGGCCGCCGGCCGGTGGCCCGGGCGACCTCGGCGAGCCCGGGGTCCAGCCCGCGCAGCGCGCTGCCGGCCAGCAGGTGCACGTAGGGGTGGCAGCACAGCGTCAGGACCATCGCGGCCCCGGCGGGCCCCGCCACCGCGGGCGTGAGGGCCACCCACGTGTAGGCGGCCACGTAGGACGGCACGGCCAGCGGCAGCCCGGCCAGCACGGCGAACACCCGCCGGCCGGGGAAGTCGAAGGCGTGTAGGACGTAGGCGGTGGCCAGGCCCAGCAGCACCGAGGCGGTGGTGACCGTGCCGGCCAGCAGCAGGGTGGTGGCGAGCAGCTGGCGGGTGCGCGGCTGCAGCAGCACCTCGGCGACCTGCCCGGCGTCCAGCCCGGCCAGGGCGATCCCCAGGTAGACCAGCGGGACGGCGCTGACCGCCGCGGCCAGCACGGCCGCAGCGGTCAGCGGTGTCACCGTCCAGGAGCGCCGGCCCGGGTGGACCGGCGCCCCTGCGGTGTCGATCAGGCCAGCCCCGAGGCGGTGATCATCTGCAGCGTGACCGACAGCGACGCCAGGTCGTCCAAGTCGATGGTCGGGGCGTCGAGGTCCTCCAGCGAGGGCAGCTGGTCGGCCACCGGCACGCCGGAGACCATCGGGTACTCGTAGGTCTCCTGGGCGAAGTACTCCTGCGCCTGGGTGCTGAGCAGGAAGTCCACCAGCGTCAGGCCGTCCTCGGCGCGGTCGGAGGAGCTGACCACCCCGGACCCGCTGACGTTGACCAGCGAGCCGGCCTGCCCGTCGCGCAGGTAGTGCAGCTGGGAGCGCATCGCGTCGGCGCCGACCTCGGCGGCCTGCTCGAACCAGTAGTAGTGGTTGACCAGGCCCATCGGGACCTCACCGGCCTCCACGGCGTCCAGGATCGCGCCGTTGCCGTCGTAGACCGGTGCCGCGCCGTCGACGAGGCCCTGCAGGAACCCCTCGGCGGTGGCGTCGTCCTCCAGCACCCGCATCGCGGTGACGAAAGCCTGGAAGGAGGCGTTGCCCGGGGCGATGGCGACCTGGCCGGCGTAGGCCGGGTCGACCAGGGCCGCGGTGTCGGCCGGCAGGTCGGTCTCGGCGACCTGCTGCGGGTCGTAGAGCACCACGCGCGCGCGGCCGGTCAGCGGCACCCAGCGGCGGTCGTCGTCGGCGTACTCGGCGAAGGTCTGCCCGACGGTCTCCTCGGGCAGCTCGGCCAGGCAGTCGGCGTCGGCCAGCGCGCCCAGCGCGCCGGCGTCCTGCAGCAGCACGACGTCGGCGGGGCTGTCGGCGCCCTCCTCCAGCAGCTGCGCGGTGATGGAGGACGTCGAGCCGTACCGCACCGAGACCTCGATGCCGGTCTCCTCGGTGAACTGCTCCAGCACCGGGGCGACGAGCTCCTCGTCGCGGCCGGAGTAGACGACCAGCGCCTCGTCGTCGACCGTGCTGGCCTCGACCTCGGGGTCGGTCTCGCCGTAGGCGACCGTGCCGGCCTCGCACGTGGACGCGGGCGCGGCGGCCGCCGTCCCGGTGTCGTCGGTGGCCTCGCCGCAGCCGGCGACGGCCAGGACGAGGGTGCCGGCGGCCAGCACCGCGGTCCGTCGGGGGCTCCAGTACGAGCGCATGTGTCCACCTCTCCGGCGGCCCCTGGTGGGCCGCGGCGGCAAAGCTAGCCTGCCCTAACTCGTTGCTGCACGCCGCCTACCTGCGCTTTCGCCGACGGACGGCGGATCGGCACGGCTGGGAGCATGGGGTGGTGACCGAGAGCAGTGCAGCCCCCGTCCGGATCGAGCGCGACGGCGACGTCGCCGTGCTGGTGGTCGACGCCTCGCCCCTCAACCTCTTCGACGCGGCCGTCTTCGACGCCCTGGAGGCCCGGGTCGCCGAGCTGGCCGAGCTGACCGACCCGGCCCGGGAGGACCGGGTGCGGGCGGTCCTGGTGCGCGCCGAGGGCCGGGTGGTCTCCGGTGGCGTGGACGTCGCGCTGTTCGGCGAGATCGCCGAGGGGCCCGACGCCGCCGCCGTGGGCGGGGCCCTGTGGGCGCGGTTGTTGCGCACCGTGCAGACCCTGGAGGACCTGCCGGTGCCCACCGTCTTCGCCGCGCACGGGCTGACCCTGACCGCGGCGTTCGAGCTGGCCCTGGCCTGCGACCTGCTGGTGGCCACCGAGCAGGCGTCGTTCGGGCTGGTGGAGATCGTCGTCGGCCTGACCCCGTCGATGGGCGGGCCGCAGCGGCTGGCCGAGCGGGCGGGGACCGCGCGGGCCAAGGAGCTGGTCTTCACCGGCGAGCGGTACCCGGCCCGGACCCTGCAGGAGTGGGGCGTGGTGAGCCGGGTGCTGCCCGCGGAGGGGTTCACCGAGGCCGCGCTCGCACTCGCGCGGCAGGTGGCCGCCGGGCCCACCCTGGCGCACGCGGCGACCAAGACCCTCGTGGCGACCAGCGCACGGCAGGGGGTCCGGGCCGCGGACGCCGTGGTCCCCGAGGTGTCCGGTGCGCTGTTCGACAGCGAGGACCTGCGCGCCGCCGTGGCCTCCTTCCTCAGCGAGGGCCCGGGGAGGGCCCGGCACCGAGGGCGCTGACCCCGCCTGGGGAAACCGGGCGCCGGGCGGGTGCGCTGCGCGTAGGCTGGGAGACGTCCCACCCCCGTCGCAGGAAGGCAGGGTCGAGCGTTCTTGCCCGACACCTCACCGAGCTCCCCGCCCGTCGCGGGCGCCCAGCCCGGTGCCAGCGCGTCCCGAGAGGCCTCGGCCCGCGCCGCGGGCCTGGGTGACGCCGGCACCGCGGTGACGGCCCCCGCCGCCGAGGCAGGCACCGAGCCCGTCCGCACCTCGATCACGGTCCCCGAGTCGGTCTCCATGGTGTCCCTGCTGGGATCCGGGGACGAGCTCCTGCGCCTGGTGGAGACCGAGCTCTCCGCCGACGTCCACGTGCGGGGCAACGAGATCACGCTGACCGGGCAGGCGGCCGACAACGCCTTCGCCGTCCGGGTGTTCGACGAGCTCATCGCCCTGGTGCGCACCGGCCAGGCGCTGCGCCCGGACTCGGTGCGCCGGGTCGTGGGGATGCTGCGGTCCGGGGGCAGCGAGCGGCCCGCCGAGGTCCTCAGCCTGGACATCCTCAACCGTCGCGGGCGGACGATCCGGCCCAAGACGCTGAACCAGAAGCACTACGTCGACGCCATCGACCAGCACACGGTGGTCTTCGGCATCGGCCCCGCCGGCACCGGCAAGACCTACCTGGCGATGGCCAAGGCCGTGCAGGCGCTGCAGACCAAGCAGGTCGACCGGATCATCCTCACCCGCCCCGCGGTCGAGGCCGGCGAGCGGCTGGGCTTCCTGCCCGGCACGCTCAGCGAGAAGATCGACCCCTACCTGCGGCCGCTGTACGACGCGCTGCACGACATGGTCGACCCGGAGTCGATCCCGCGGCTGATGGCCTCGGGCACGATCGAGGTGGCCCCGCTGGCCTACATGCGCGGCCGCACGCTCAACAGCGCGTTCGTCATCCTCGACGAGGCGCAGAACACCACCGCCGAGCAGATGAAGATGTTCCTCACCCGGCTCGGCTTCGGCTCCAAGATGGTCGTCACCGGCGACGTCACCCAGGTCGACCTGCCCGGCGGCGCCCAGTCGGGCCTGCGGGTGGTCCGGGAGATCCTCACCGGGATCGACGACGTGCACTTCTCCCTGCTCACCAGTTCCGACGTCGTCCGGCACCGCCTGGTCGGGGACATCGTCGACGCCTACGAGCGCTGGGACACCGCCCAAGCCACCCGCCCCGCCGTGCACAACCCCGGCCCGCGCCGGCAGAAGGGCAGCTGACCGTGGCCGTCGAGGTCGCCAACGAGTCCGAGATCGCCGTCGACGAGACGTCGCTGACCGGCATCTGCCGCTACGTGCTGGGCGAGCTGGACGTCAGCCCGCTCGCCGAGCTGTCGGTGCTGTGCGTGGACGTGGACTACATGGCCAGCCTGCACGAGCGGTGGATGGGCGAGAAGGGCCCCACCGACGTGCTGGCCTTCCCGATGGACGAGCTGGACACCGCCCGGCCCGACGACCCCGACCCGGGCCCCGAGCTGCTCGGTGACGTCGTGCTGTGCCCGGCCGTGGCGATCCGCCAGGCCCGCGCCGCCGGCCACAGCATGGACGACGAGCTCCTCCTGCTGGCCACCCACGGCGTGCTCCACCTGCTGGGCTACGACCACATGGAGCCCGAGGAGGAGAAGGAGATGTTCGGTCTCCAGTCCTCGCTGCTGGAGGGCTTCCGCGCCGTCCCACGGGACCAGGTGACCGGCGCGCCCGTGGAGACCGACGGACGATGAGCTCCACCGCGGTCACCCTGCTGGTGATCGCCGTCCTGCTGGTCCCGGTGGCCGGGGTCTTCGCCGCGATCGACTCCGCGCTGGCCGGGATCTCCCGTGCCCGCGTGGAGGAGATGCGCCGCGACGGCGCCCGCAACGCCGACGCGCTGCTCGCCGTGGTCGACGACCGCGCCCGGCACGTCTCGCTGCTGCTCCTGCTGCGGATCGCCTGCGAGATGACCGCGGCGGTGCTGATCGCGGTCATCCTCTTCGTCGTCTTCGACGGGGTGGGCGGCGGGGTGGTCACCGCGGCCGCGGTCATGACGGTGGTCAGCTACGTGCTCATCGGGGTGGGCCCGCGCACCCTGGGCCGCCAGCACGCCTACCCGGTGGCCCTGCGGACGGCGGGGCTCACCCGGCTGCTGGGCCGCCTGCTCGGCCCGGTCTCCACCCTGCTGATCCTGCTGGGCAACGCCATCACCCCCGGCCGGGGCTTCCGCGAGGGCCCGTTCTCCACCGAGGTCGAGCTGCGCGAGCTGGTCGACATGGCCGAGGAACGCGGCGTCGTGGAGTCCGGCGAGCGGGCGATGATCCACTCGGTGTTCGAGCTGGGCGACACCATCGCCCGCGAGGTCATGGTGCCGCGCCCCGACGTCGTCTACATCGAGCGCACCAAGACCCTGCGCCAGGCGCTCGCGCTGGCCCTGCGCAGCGGGTTCAGCCGCATCCCGGTCATCGGGGAGAACGTCGACGACGTCGTCGGCGTCGTGTACCTCAAGGACCTGGTCCGACGGACCCAGGGCGACCAGGACGTCAGCCGGATCAAGGTCGAGGACCTGATGCGCCCGGCGGCGTTCGTGCCCGAGTCCAAGCCCGTGGACGTGCTGCTGCGCGACATGCAGGCCCGCCGGATCCACATGGCCGTCGTCGTCGACGAGTACGGCGGCTTCGCCGGGCTGCTGACCATCGAGGACATCCTCGAGGAGATCGTCGGCGAGATCGACGACGAGCACGACACCGTGCAGCGCCCGCCGGTCGAGGAGCTGCCCGACGGCGCCTACCGGGTGACCGCGCGGCTGCCGGTGGAGGACCTCGCCGACCTGTTCAAGGTCCAGCTGCCCGAGGACGACGACGTCGAGACCGTCGGCGGCCTGCTGGCCCGGGAGATCGGCCGGGTGCCCATCGAGGGCTCGGAGACCGTGGTCGGCGAGCTGCACCTGCTGGCCGAGTCCACCGGGGGCCGCCGCAACCGGGTGGACACCCTGCTGGTGACCCGCGTGCCGCAGGGCACCGACGTCGACACCCCCGACCCCGACGACGCCGCGCAGACCGCCCGGGCCGACCAGCCCTCCGCCGTGGCAGGCTGACCGACCGTGAGCGCACCCGACCTGCAACCCGAGGACGCCAAGCTGGTCACCCTGGCCCGGTCGGCCCGGGGCCGCACCGGGGCCCCGGAGGGGGCCGCCGTGCGGGACACCGACGGCCGCACGTACCTGGCCGCGACCGTGTCGTTGCCCTCGATGCGGCTGTCGGCCTTGCAGGCCGCCGTCGCCGCCGCCGTCAGCAGCGGGGTGGAGGGCCTGGAGGCCGCCGCCGTGGTCAGTGCGGACGGCGAGGTCGAGCCGGCCGGGCTCGCCGCGGTGCGCGACCTGGCCGCCGCGGCCCCGGTCCACCTGGCCGGGCCCGACGGCGTCCTGGTGTCGACGCTCAGCTGAGCGGGCGGTCCAGGGCGTCGGCGAACCCGTCGGCGTCCCGGACCCAGACGCTGAAGGCCTTGTCGGCGACCCCGTCGCCGCCCAGGTGCCGGACGACGACCCGGGTGCGCCCGGGCCACCAGCCGCCGCGCCGCTTGGCCCGCGGCCAGTCCGCCGGCGCGGGGGCCACCGCGACGTCCTCGACCAGCACCAGGGGCACGATCCCGAACGAGGAGGTCTGCCGGATGCCGGCGATGTCCCCGGACAGTCCGTGGTCGGACACGGTGAACCGGCTGGTGGCCAGCACCAGGACCAGCAGGCCCAGCCCGACGGCCAGCGGGGCCTCGTCCCGGGCGGCGGCCGGGCCGTCGATGAGCGCCAGCACCCCCAGCCACACGGCGACGACGACCACCGCCAGCGCGGCCACCGTCGGGCTCACCGGGTTGTACTGCCAGTAGCGCAGCGGGGCCGGTTGCACGGTCGTGGAGCGCTTGGGGCCGCGGCGGGCGAGGAAGCCGTAGCTGGTCACCTGGCTGACGTGCCGCTCCCGGTCCCGGGCGGCCCGGACCGCGGGTGGCTCGTCGTTCTCTCGTCGCTGTCGGCGGGCCATGTGCCCATCGTCCCAGGCCCGGGACGGCGCACCGGCGGGGAACGTCGGTGGCCGGTGGGAGACTGGTCGCGTGAGCACCCCCGCCCCGCCGCACCGCAGTGGCTTCGTCGCCCTCGTCGGCCGCCCCAACGCGGGCAAGACCACGCTCACCAACGCCCTGGTGGGCGACAAGGTCGGCATCGTCAGCAACCGCCCGCAGACCACCCGGCACGCCATCCGGGGGGTCGTGCACCGCCCCGAGGGGCAGTTGGTGCTGGTCGACACCCCCGGTCTGCACAAGCCCAAGAGCCTGCTGGGCCAGCGGCTCAACGACGTCGTGCGGGACACCCTGGCCGACGTCGACGTGATCCTGTTCTGCATCCCGGCCGACCAGCCGGTCGGCGCCGGTGACGCCTTCATCGCCCGCCAGCTCAAGAACGTCAGCACCCCGGTCGTGCTGGTGGTGACCAAGACCGACGTGGCGTCCAAGAAGGCGATCACCAGCCAGCTGGTGGCGGCGTCGGAGCTCGTCGAGGCCCGCGACATCGTCCCGGTGAGCGCGGTGGCCGGTGACCAGGTCGAGCTGCTGGCCGGGCTGCTGATCGGGATGCTCCCCGAGGGCCCCGCGCTGTACCCCGAGGACCAGCTGACCGACGAGGACGTCGAGCGCCAGATCGCCGAGCTGGTCCGTGAGGCCGCGCTGGAGAAGGTGCGCCAGGAGGTCCCGCACTCCCTGGCCGTCAGTGTCGAGGAGATCATCCGCAAGCCCGACCCGCGCGACCCCGAGGCCGTGTTCACCGAGCTGCACGTGCTGCTGCACGTCGAGCGGGCCAGCCAGAAGCCGATGCTGCTGGGCAAGGGCGGGACCACGATCAAGGCGATCGGCTCCGAGGCGCGGGTGGGCCTGGAGCACCTGCTCGGCGGCCGGGTGCACCTGGACCTGCACGTGACCGTGCTGGGGGAGTGGCAGGACGACCCGAAGAAGCTCAACCGACTGGGCTACTGAGTGTCCACGACACCGCAGGCGCTCTACCGCGACGAGGGGGTCGTCCTCCGGGTGCAGAAGCTCGGGGAGGCCGACCGGATCGTCACCGTGCTCACCCGCCGCACCGGCAAGGTGCGCGCCGTGGCCAAGGGCGTCCGCCGCACCAAGAGCAAGTTCGGCGCCCGGCTGGAGCCCTTCAGCCACGTCGACCTGCAGCTCTACACCGGCCGGAACCTGGACATCGTCAGCCAGGCCGAGTCGCTGCACTCCTACGGTCCGCGGATCGTGGGGGACTACCCCTGCTACACCGCCGGCACCGCCGTGCTGGAGACCGCCGACCGGCTGACCGCGGAGGAGAAGGAGCCCTCGCTCCGGATGTTCCTGCTGGTCATCGGGGCGCTGCGCTCGCTGGCCGACCGGGCGCACCCGCCCGGTCTGGTGCTGGACGCCTTCCTGCTGCGCGCCATGTCGGTGGCCGGCTGGGAGCCCGCGCTGGCCGACTGCGCCCGGTGCGCCGAACCCGGGCCGCACCGGCACTTCTCGGTCCCCGGCGGCGGGATGGTCTGCCCGTCCTGCCGGCCCACCGGCTCCCAGATGCCCAGCCCGGTCACCATCGGGCTGCTGGACTCCCTGCTGACCGGGGACTGGGCTGCGGCCGAGGCCAGTCAGGGGACCAACCGTCGGGAGGGCAGCGGCCTGGTCGCCGCCCTCCTGCAGTGGCACCTGGAGCGCGGCCTGCGCTCGCTGCCGCTGGTGGAACGCACGTGAGGGAGTCGCAGTGAAGCGCGAGGTCAGGGCACCGAACCCGCACCCCTCCGGTGCCCGGCCGCCGGACGTGCCGGCCGACAAGGTGCCGCACCACGTCGCCGTCGTCATGGACGGCAACGGCCGGTGGGCCAAGCAGCGCGGACTGCCCCGGACCAAGGGCCACGAGGCGGGGGAGTCCAGCCTCTTCGACTGCGTCGAGGGCGCCATCGAGATCGGCGTCAAGGCGATCAGTGCCTACGCCTTCTCCACGGAGAACTGGAAGCGCAGCCCCGAGGAGGTGCGCTTCCTGATGGGCTTCAACCGCGACGTCATCCGCCGCCGCCGCGACGAGATGCACGAGCTCGGGGTGCGGGTCCGCTGGGCCGGTCGCCGTCCCC
The DNA here is from genome assembly GCF_979256525.1 of Klenkia sp. AC732. NCBI lineage: Bacteria > Bacillati > Actinomycetota > Actinomycetes > Geodermatophilales > Geodermatophilaceae > Klenkia > Klenkia sp. AC732. The sequence goes on from NZ_CEEDOS010000016.1 coordinate 56,204, forward strand.
GGCTGTGGCGCAGCGTCATCGACGAGCTGCAGGTCGCCGAGGAGCTGACGAAGGACAACGACGTCCTCACCCTCACCATGTGCGTCAACTACGGGGGGCGGGCCGAGATCGCCGACGCCGCGGCCGCCATCGCCCGCGAGGTCGCGGCCGGCCGGCTGAACCCGGACAAGGTCACCGAGAAGACGGTGGCCAGGTACCTGGACGAGCCGGACATGCCCGACGTGGACCTCTTCCTGCGCAGCTCGGGGGAGAACCGCACCAGCAACTTCCTGCTGTGGCAGTCCGCCTACGCCGAGCTGGTCTTCCAGGACACCCTGTGGCCGGACTTCGACCGCCGGCACCTGTGGGCCGCGGTCGAGGAGTACGCCTCCCGGCAGCGCCGCTTCGGTTCGGCCTGAGGGTCAGCCGAAGCGGCTGTTGGCCTCGTCCTCCCACCAGTCGGTGAGGTCGTCGAGGCCGTCCTGCCCGCCGCCGGGCACGGTGAGGACGGTCAGCGTGGCGTTGTCGCTGGAGGTCCAGAAGAGCACCGCGTCGCGGCCCCCGGCCACGGCGCAGCCCACCCGGCCGGCGACCTGACCGTCGCTGGACCAGTAGGCGTAGCCGGTCTCGTCCGGGCAGCTCTCGTCGCTGGACAGCGGCGGCAGGTCGCGCCGGTCGACCTCCAGCAGGAACTGGTCGTCGGCGGCCGCACCGTCGGTGTAGCTGCGGACCTCCACGGTCTGCGGGCCCGGCTGCACCGGTGAGGGGCCGCAGGTCAACGCCGCCGTCTGGTCGCTGTCGGTGAGCTCGGCGGAGCTGCACTCCGCGACGCCGGCCGGCAGCACCGCCCGCAGGCCCGCCTCGGCCGCCGAGGTCGTCGGCGCCGCGGTCGAGGTGGGTGCGGCGGTGCCGCCGGAGGAGCCGCGGTCGACCAGGAACGCGACGCCGACGACGACGAGGGCCACGAGCACGGACCCGGCCAGCACCCAGGGCACCCAGCGTGGGGTGGCGGGCGAGGTGGGCACCGGTGCCGACGGTCCGGTCGGCGGCGAGCCCCACCGGCCGGCGTCGGGCAGCGGCGTCCCCGGCCGGGCGGGGCCGCCCCACACCCCGGGCGGGCCGGGGTCGGAGAAGCCCACGGACTGGGGCCGCGGCGGGGGTGGGCCCGGCGCGACGGCGGACTCGTGCTGGGGGGTGACCCCGCCCGAGGTCAGCGCCGCGCGGGCGGCGGTCGCCATCGCGCCGGCGCTGGGCCACCGGTCGGCCGGGGACTTGGCCAGTCCGCGGGCCACCACGTCGTCCAGCGCCGGGGGCAGGCCGCCGCGGACCGAGGACACCCGTGGTGCCGGGGTGTTGAGGTGGGCGTACATCATCTTCGCCAGCCCCTCCCCGGTGAAGGGACGGCGGCCGGTGAGGCACTCGAAGAGCACGCAGGCCAGCGCGTACACGTCGGTGCGGGCGTCCACCGGGGCCTCGGTGAACCGCTCGGGCGCCATGTAGTCGAAGGAGCCCAGCGCCGAGCCCGTCTGGGTCAGCGAGGGGCCCTCGGTGCTGGCCGAGGACCACGCGATGCCGAAGTCGACCAGGTAGACGAACTCGTCGCCGGGCTCCCCGGTGACCAGCACGTTGGAGGGCTTGACGTCCCGGTGCACCAGGCCCTCGGCGTGCGCGGCGTCCAGCGCGCGCGCCACCTGGCCGGTGATGGACACCGAACGGGCCGGGTCCAGCGCGCCCTGGGCGTGCAGCAGGTCGCCCAGGTCGGACCCGGTGACCAGCCGCATGTCCAGGAACAGCCGGCCCTCGACCTCGCCGTAGCGGTGGATCGGCACGACGTGCGGCTCGGACAGCCGGGCGGCGGCGTGCGCCTCGCGGCGGAACCGCTCGCGGTACGCGGCATCCCCGGCCAGACCGGCCGACAGCACCTTCAGCGCGACCGTGCGGCGGTGCTCGGTGTCGTAGGCGCGGTAGACCTCGCCCATCCCGCCGCGGCCGATCAGCCCCTCGATGCGGTAGGCACCGAACTGACCTGACTCCACGACCGCCTCCCCGCACCGGACGGGTGCCCGGGCGCTCCGGGGGAGTCTAGGTGCGGTACCGGTGCGTGCCGGGACCCCGGCTCAGACCGTGAAGTCGCTGAGCGCCGGGTCGTTCCACCACTCCCACAGTGCGTCGAGGTCGTCGTCGGTGCCGTCGGGCAGCTGGGCGAACCCCTCGGCCCGGGCGTCGAGCTGGGTCCAGACCAGCGTGGCGTCGCCCGTGGGCCCGATCGTGCAGGCGACCTCGCCGGCCCGGACCCCGTCCTGGGTCCAGTCGCGGTGGCCGTACGCGCCGTCGTCCCCGGGGCAGGGCGAGCCGGAGGGCAGCGGGTCCAGGCCGAGGCCGCCGACGTCGGCGGCGAACACGTCGGAGAGGGTGCCCTCGTCGGGGTAGAGGTAGAACGCTGCGTACGCCGGGCCCTCCCCGGAGACGGTGGCGCCACAGTCCAGTGCCGCGATCGCGCCGTCGTCGGGCAGGTCGCGGGTGGTGCAGGAGTCGGCGTCGAAGTCGGCCGGCAGGGCGGCCCGCAGCTCGGCCTCGGCGTCGGACCCGGCCGGGGTGTTGCCGGTCTGCTCCGCCAACGTCGTGGACGGCGCGTCCGTGGTGGACGTGGTGGCGACGGTGGGGGTCGGGGTGGGGTCGGCGCTGCTGCCGGACCCACCACCCCGGGTCAGCACGACCGCACCGACGACCAGCAGCGCGACGACGACGGTCACCACCAGGGCCACCACCAGCGCCGGGCTCGTGCCCCGGGCGGGCGGGACGGCGGTCGGCGGCGGCGCGGTCGGCCAGCCGGGTCCGCTGGGGACCGGCCGGATGCCGGCGGACCGCAGCGCCGCCCGGGCCGCTGCGGCCAGCTCACCGGCCCGGGCGAACCGCTGGGCGGGGTCCTTGGCCAGTCCGCGGGCGACGACGGCGTCCAGTGCGGGCGGCACCCGCGGGTCGAGGGTCGACGGCGCCGGGGCGAGGGCGTTGAGGTGTGCCCACATCAGCGCCGGCAGCCCGGTGCCGGTGAAGGGACGCCGGCCGGTCAGGCACTCGTGCAACACGCACGCCAACGCGTAGACGTCGGCCCGGGCGTCGACCGGGGCGTCCAGGAAGCGCTCGGGGGCCATGTAGTCGAAGGAGCCCAGCGCGGCGCCGGTCTGGGTGAGGGCGGTGGCCTGCGCGTCGGCGGTGGACCGGGCGATGCCGAAGTCGACGAGGTAGGCGAACTCGTCGTCCCCGGTGCCGGTGAGCAGCACGTTGGAGGGCTTGACGTCGCGGTGCACCAGGCCCTCGTCGTGGGCGGCGTCCAGGGCGGCGGCGACCTGGCTGACCAGGGAGACCGCCCGCTCGGGGCTGGTGCGTTCCCGCTCCAGGACGGTGGCGAGGTCCGCGCCGCGGACCAGGCGCATGTCCAGGAAGAGCCGGCCCTCCAGCTCGCCGTAGCGGTGGATCGGGACGACGTGGGGTTCGGCGAGGCGCGCGGCGGCGTGCGCCTCGCGGCGGAACCGCTCGCGGTAGTCGGGGTCGGCGGCCAGGTGCTCGGGCAGCACCTTGAGGGCGACGACGCGCTGGTGCTCGGTGTCCTGGGCGCGGTAGACCTCGCCCATCCCGCCGCGGCCGATGAGCCCCTCGATCAGGTAGGGACCGAACTGCCGGCCTGGCTCCACGACCCGCCCTCCCGCGCCGGAGGGGCCCGACTGGCAGGGAGTCTAGGGGTGGCGGGCGGCGGTGATCACCCTGCTGCGCGGCAGGCGGCGCAGGTGCCGAAGATCTCCAGCGTGTGGCTGACGTCGGCGAAGCCGTGCTCGGCGGCGACCCGGTCGGCCCAGTTCTCCACGGCGGGCCCGGCGACCTCGACGGTCCGCCCGCACCCGCGGCACACCAGGTGGTGGTGGTGCTGGGTGCTGCAGCGGCGGTAGAGGGCCTCGCCGGAGTCGGTGCGGATGGAGTCCAGCTCGCCGTCGTCGGCCAGGGCCTGCACGGCGCGGTACACGGTGGACAGGCCCACGGAGTCCCCGTCGGCGCGGAGCTTGGCGTGCACCTCCTGGGCGCTGTGGAAGCCCTCGAGGTCGTCGAAGACCGCCGCGACGGCGGTGCGCTGGCGCGTGGTGCGGACCATCAGCCGATGGTGGCACGGCGCGGGCCGGCCGGTGCGGTTGCGTGGGTGTGGTCCTGGTCGTGCGCGGTCTCGCCCACGGTGTCCGCGGCGGGGGCGTCGTCGTGTGCGGCGTGCTCGATGGCGTCGCGGACGATGTGCCCGACGTGGTTGTCGACCAGCCGGTAGTGGACCTCTCGGTGCCGGCGGTCGCCCACCACGAGGCGGGCCCCGCGCAGCACCCGCAGGTGCTGGGAGACCAGCGGCTGGGGGACGCCGAGGGCGTCGACGAGCTCGTGCACGCAGCGGCTGCCGTGCTCGTCGAGCAGCGCCACGATGGACAGCCGCAGCGGGGAGGCCAGTGCCGACAGCAGCTCGCTGGCCGCGGCGACGTCGGCGGTGGTGTGCCGGGTGGCGGGGAGGGGGGCGACCGACATGACACCATGATCCCTGCATGTGAGAACCATTGTCAACAGGAGGTGGCCGTGTTCGCGGTGACGAGGTTCCGGGTGTCCGAGGACGACGCGGCCGGGCTGGTCGCCGACGCCGACGCCCTGCTGGCGGTGCTGCGCGCGCGACCGGGGTTCCGGGACGGCGCCTTCGGCCGGGCGGCCGACGAGGACGGTCTCTACGCGCTGGTGACCACCTGGGAGGGCGTCGGGGCCTACCGCCGGGCGCTGTCCGCAGCCGAGGTCAAGGTGGCCGGCGCCCCGGTGTGGCTGCACGCCGTCGACGAACCCGGTGCCTACCTGACGGGGGAGTGAGAGCCGCGGGCGACTACCGTCGTCGGGTCCCCCGCCGACCGCCAGCCGGATGGAGCCCTCCCGTGGCCACCGAGAACACCCCCCAGACCGACGCCCCCCGCAAGGCCGACCCCGCCCGCCTGGACAAGGTGGTCAACCTCTGCAAGCGCCGCGGCTTCGTCTTCCCCTCGGGTGAGATCTACGGCGGCACCCGCTCCGCCTGGGACTACGGCCCGCTGGGCACCGAGCTCAAGGAGAACATCAAGAAGCAGTGGTGGCGCACGGTCGTGCAGAGCCGGGACGACGTCGTCGGCCTGGACTCCTCGGTCATCCTGCCGCGCCAGACCTGGGTCGCCTCGGGCCACGTCGGGGTCTTCACCGACCCGCTGACCGAGTGCCAGAACTGCCACAAGCGGTTCCGCGCCGACCACCTCGAGGAGGCCTTCGAGGAGAAGAAGGGCCGCGCCCCGGAGAACGGCCTGGCCGACATCACCTGCCCGAACTGCGGCGTCACCGGCTCGTGGACCGAACCGCGCGACTTCAACATGATGCTGAAGACCTACCTCGGCCCGGTCGAGGACGAGTCGGGGCTGCACTACCTGCGCCCGGAGACCGCCCAGGGCATCTTCGTGAACTTCGCCAACGTGATGGGCGCCGCGCGCAAGAAGCCGCCCTTCGGCATCGGCCAGATCGGCAAGAGCTTCCGCAACGAGATCACCCCCGGGAACTTCATCTTCCGCACCCGGGAGTTCGAGCAGATGGAGATGGAGTTCTTCGTCAAGCCCGGCGAGGACGAGCAGTGGCACGAGTACTGGCTGGAGCAGCGCACCGCCTGGTACACCGACCTCGGCATCGACCCGGACAACCTGCGGCACTTCGAGCACCCGGCCGAGAAGCTCTCGCACTACTCCAAGCGCACCGTGGACATCGAGTACCGCTTCGGCTTCCAGGGCTCGGAGTGGGGCGAGCTCGAGGGCATCGCCAACCGCACCGACTTCGACCTGAAGACCCACTCGGAGCACTCGGGCACCGACCTGTCCTACTTCGACCAGACGACGAACGAGCGCTGGACGCCCTACGTCATCGAGCCCGCAGCCGGCCTCACCCGCTCGCTGATGGCCTTCCTGGTCGAGGCCTACCGCGAGGACGAGGCCCCCAACGCCAAGGGCGGCGTCGACACCCGCACGCTGCTGGCGCTGGACCCCCGCCTCGCGCCGGTCAAGGCCGCCGTCCTGCCGCTGTCGCGCAACGCCGACCTCTCGCCCAAGGCCCGCGACCTCGCCGCGGCCCTGCGCAAGAACTGGAACGTCGAGTTCGACGACGCCGGCGCCATCGGCCGCCGGTACCGCCGGCAGGACGAGATCGGCACGCCGTTCTGCCTGACCGTCGACTTCGACACCCTCGAGGACGACGCGGTGACCGTGCGCGAGCGCGACACCATGACCCAGGAGCGCGTCGCCCTGGACCAGGTCGTCGGCTACCTGGCCCAGCGCCTGCCCGGCTGCTGACCCACGCCCAGCCGGTCACCTGGCAGGGACCCGGTCACCGCACCCGGTGACCGGGTCCCTCCAGGGTGACCGGATGGGTCGACGGCAGGACCGCGTGAGGACGACCGGGTGCTGGTCGCGTCGGGCTCGTTCGAGGAGCGCCGCGCCGTCTCCGGGCTCACCGAGCGCGACCTGGCCGGCCGGGTGCTCGACTGCTCGGCCGGTGCCTGGTCCGACGTGCTCGACCGCAGCTGGCACGAGGAGGCGCTGCTCGATCTGCTCCTGCGCCACGTCGGGTGAGGGCAGACTCCGGTCCTCCAGGGACGCAGTCGCCCTGCAGCGGCACAGCGTCCCTGGACGGCGGGAGTCCGGGGCGGGTGGACGACGGCCGGCGGCGGGTCGGAGCGGCCCGCCTACCCTGGAGCGGTGACCGCCGTCCTCGATGCCCGCCCCGCAGGCGCCCTCGCGCCGCTGCGGCTGGGCGCGCTGACCGTGGACCCCGCCGTCGTGCTCGCCCCGATGGCCGGGATCACCGGCCCGGCCTTCCGCACGCTGTGCCGCGAGTTCGGGGCCGGGCTCTACGTCTGCGAGATGATCACCACCCGCGCGCTGGTCGAGCGCAACGAGAAGACGCTGCGGATGGTGCGCGCCACCACCGAGGAGCACGACGCGTTCTCGGTGCAGCTCTACGGCGTGGACCCGGCGACCGTGGGCCGGGCGGTGGAGCTGCTGGTCGACGAGTGCGTGGCCGGCACCCGGCCCGCGCACATCGACCTGAACTTCGGTTGCCCGGTGCCCAAGGTGACCCGCAAGGGCGGGGGAGCGGCACTGCCCTGGCGCCGACGGCTGTTCGGCGACGTCGTCTCGGCGGCCGTGCGTGCCGCCGGCGACGTGCCGGTGACGGTGAAGACGCGCGTGGGCATCGACCCGCAGCACCACACCTACCTCGAGGCCGGCGCGATCGCCCAGGACGCCGGGGCGGCCGCGATCACGCTGCACGGTCGCACCGCCGACCAGCTCTACAGCGGCACCGCCGACTGGACGCACATCGCCCGCCTGGTCGAGGCCGTGGACATCCCGGTGCTGGGCAACGGCGACGTCTGGGAGGCCGACGACGCGCTGCGGATGGTGGCCGAGACCGGCTGCGCGGGTGTCGTCGTCGGGCGTGGCTGCCTGGGGCGGCCCTGGCTGTTCGGCGACCTGGCCGCCGCCTTCGCCGGGTCGACGCAGCGCGCGCTGCCGACCTTCCGGGAGGTGGCCGCCGTCATGCACCGGCACGCCACCCTGCTGGCCGCCGAGCACGGCGAGACCCACGGCTGCTCGGACTTCCGCAAGCACGTCGCCTGGTACACGAAGGGCTTCTCGGTCGGCTCGGACACCCGCCGGGCACTGGCCATGGTCAGCTCGCTCGACGAGCTCGCCGAGCTGCTGGCGGGCGTGGAGGACCAGCCCTACCCGCTCGCCGTCCTCGGCGCCCCCCGCGGCCGGACGACGCCGCCCCGCCCGGTCGCGCTGCCCGAGGGCTGGCTGGACGACCGGGACGACCCGCGGCCCCCCGCGGGCGCCGAGCTGGAGACGAGCGGCGGATGAGCACCGAGGGCCCCTTCCTCTACGACGACGACCCGCAGCCGCTGCACGCCGGTGCGGGACGGCCCCGCAAGGGCCTGCTGCTGGCCCTGGGCGGCGGCACGCTGGCTGTGGCGCTGGTCGCGGTCTTCTCCCTCAACGCCCTGCAGGGCAGCCCGGAGGAGCAGGTCGAGCAGGTCGCCGACGTGTTCACCCGGGCGCTCGTCGCCGGGGACGACGAGACGGCGTGGGGCCTGTTGTGCAACGCCGAGCAGGAGCGCCTGCAGCCCGCCGAGGTGGCCGGGGACTACCTGCAGGCGGGCACCCCCGACGTCGGGACGGCGACCGAGACCGAGCTCGACGGTGTCGACGCGCGGCTGGTCCCGGTCCGCTGGGACGACGACGGTGCGGTCACCGAGACCGAGCTGACCCTGGTGGCCGAGGACGGCCCCAAGGTCTGCGCCGGCAGCTGACCCGCCGGCGCCCGGTGCGGCACCGGTCCTGACAGGGGCGTCTGGTACCCATGACGCCATGGTCGGTGGCTTCGTGGGACGCGCGCTCGGTGCCGCCGTGCTCGCCGCCGCGCTGGTGGCCGTGTCCACGGCCACCGCGATCTGGTGGACCGCGCGGCAGGACGCCCAGCCCGAGTCCGACGCGATCGTCGTGCTGGGCACCGCGCAGTACAACGGCGTCCCCAGCTCGATCTTCGAGGCCCGGCTGGAGCACGCGCTGGCCCTTTGGGAGGACGGCGTCGCCCCGGTCGTGGTGACCGTCGGGGGCCGGGCCGACGGCGACGTGTTCAGCGAGGCCGAGGCCGGTGCCGACTACCTGGCCGACGCCGGCATGCCCGCCGACAGCCTGCTGGTCGTGCCGGAGGGCGTGGACACCCTGGAGAGCATGCGGGTCGTCGCGGCCGCGTTCGACGAGCGCGGCTGGTCCACCGCGGTGCTGGTGACCGACCCGTGGCACGCGATGCGGGCCGAGCGGATGGCCGAGGACTCCGGCATGGACGCCAGCAGCTCGCCGACCCGGCAGGGGCCCGCCGTGCAGACCCGGGCCACCCAGTTCCGCTACATCGTGCGGGAGACAGCGGCCTACCTGCTCTACCGGGCGACCGGCGAGAGCGTCGCCGGCGCCCCGGGCATCGGATGACCGTCTACACGTTGACCGCCCCCGGCCACCGGGGTCAGGGACCCGGGGTGCGGGCCGTCGTCGTCGGCGGGGAGGGCGACAAGGAGGCCGCCGGCGGGCTCGTGGTCGCCACCCTGCAGCCCGGCTACTGGCGGGAGCGCGCGCGGGCCCTGGTCGAGGGCTCCGAGTGGGTCTTCGGCAAGGAGAGCGGTGACCTCGGGGGCCGGCTGTCCGCCGAGCCGGAGGGCACGACGCGGTTGCGCGCCGTGCGCACCTCGTTCTGGACCTCGCGGCACGACGTGGACCTGGAGGGTCTGCTCGTGCAGGTCCAGGGCGGGGCGCGCAACCGGGTCTGGACCCTCGCCGACGGGAGCCAGCTGGGCAGCAGTGGCCGCATCGGCTTTTGGAACCCGGTGCCCACCCTCACCCTGCGCGACGACGTCCCGCTGCACCACGCCGTCTTCCTCCTGTGGCTCGAGCACACGTTCACCCGGCGCAACCAGGCTGCCGCGGCTGCTGCCTGAGTGCGGTGGACACCGCCGTGACGCCGTTCCCCCGCAGCGGGATGATGGTGTCGGGGCGGGCAGGTCGGCCGCCCGGACGAGGGGGAGCGGTGCTCGAACTGGGCAAGGCCGGAGAGCACGGGACCGGCGGGGGTGTGGTCCCGGTGCTGGCCGACGGGCGGGTCGTGGCCACGCTGCAGACGTCGAACTGGCGGACGCAGGCGGCCGCCGTGGTCGGTGACCGGTCGTGGACCTTCGACCGGCGCAAGCAGGAGCTCGTGGGCCGTTGGACGCCCGAGCCCGCCGACGCCGTCCGGGTGCGTGCCCGGCAGACGTCGATGTGGAAGGGCACCTGGGAGGTCGACCTCGAGGGGACCGTCGTCACCGTCGAGAGCGACTCGTACTGGAAGGGCACCCACCGGGTGCTGGCCGGGGGGCGGCAGGTCGCCGGGTCCGGCACCGTGGGCACCTGGTCGCCTCGCCCGACGCTGACCGCCGACCCTCAGGTGCCGCTGGACCACCAGGTCTTCCTGCTGTGGCTCCTCGTGGTGATCAGCCGCCGCAACACCTCCACGATGGCCGCCGCCACCGGCGCGATCGTCATCGCCGGGGGGAGCAGCTGATGGTGGGCGAGCGCCGCGGCCGCATCCGCGCCGCCGACATCGCCACGGTGCGCGAGCGCAGCAAGATCGACGAGATCGTCGGTGAGCACCTGCAGCTCAAGCGCGCCGGTGGCGGGTCGCTGAAGGGCCTGTGCCCCTTCCACGACGAGAAGTCCCCGTCCTTCCAGGTCACCCCGACGCGGAACCTCTTCCACTGCCTGGCCGGTGAGACCGGTGTGCTCACCGAGAACGGGACCGTCCCGATCCGTGAGCTCGCCGGCAAGACCATCCGCGTCCTCAACGGCTCGGGCGGGTGGGTCGAGGCACCCTTCAGCGCTTACGGGGTGCAGCGCCTCATGCGGGTCACCCTGACCCGCAACGGCCGCACCAAAGAGCTCCACGCCACCGACGAGCACCGCTGGTTCGTCCCGTCCGGTGCCTTGCGCCAGCACCGCCGCGAGAAGCTGACGCGGGACCTGCGCCCGGGGGACCGGCTGTCGCACTCCTTCCCGATGAGCCGGGTGCTGAACCCGGCGACCCGACCCTCGCCGTTCGGCATCGGGCGTGGGGTCGTCTACGGCGACGGCACCCGGGCTGGTGCCGGGTCCATCGCCGTCCTGTACGGCGAGAAGGACCTCGAGCTGGCCCGGTACTTCGACGGCTGCCGCTCGTGGACCGAAGAGCGCGGGACGCGTTACTACGGCATGCCGGCCTACTTCAAGGACGAGCGGCCGGCTCTGGACGAAGACGCGTCCTACCTGCTGGGCTGGTTGGCCGGGTACTTCGCCGCAGACGGATGCGTCGCCGAGGACGGCGACGCCATCCTGAACTCCGCGCGTCAGGAGGACCTCGAGTACGTCCGGGTGCTGTGCACCCGGCTGGGCATCGGCACGTTCGGCGTCACCAAGCAGACCCGCATGGGCATCGACGGCGTCATGAGCGACGTCTTCAACGTCCGTTTCATGACCAAGGGGTTGCCCGTCTCGTTCTTCCTCTTGGCCCACCACCGTGAGCGGCACCTGGCGAGTACGAAGGCGTACGAGCGGGAGAACTGGGTCGTGCAGTCGGTGGAGTGGTCCGACCGCGTGGAGGAGGTGTACTGCGCGGAGGTCCCCGGGACCCACGCGTTCACCCTCGAGGACAACATCCTCACCGGGAACTGTTTCGGTTGTGGGGAAGGCGGCGACGTCATCTCCTTCGTGCAGAAGATCGACCACCTGTCCTTCTCCGAGGCCGTGGAGCTGCTGGCCGGTCGGGCCGGGGTGCAGCTGCAGTACGAGGACGACGGTGGTCGGCCCACCGGTGCCCCGAGCCGGGCAGCGGCCGGGCAGCGGGCCCGGCTGGTCGCGGCCAACACCGCGGCCGCGGACTTCTACGCCGCCCAGCTGATGACGCCCGATGCGGCGATCGCCCGCACCTTCCTGGCCGAGCGCGGCTTCGACAAGCAGGTCGCGCTGGACTTCGGCTGCGGGTTCGCCCCGGCCGGCTGGGACACCCTCACCAAGCACCTGCGGCAGGCCGGGTTCAGCCAGGAGGAGCTCGAGCTCGCCGGGTTGAGCAAGCAGTCCAGTCGGGGCAGCTACATCGACCGGTTCCACCGCCGGCTGCTGTGGCCCATCCGGGACATCACCGGCGACGTCATCGGGTTCGGGGCCCGCAAGCTCGCCGACGACGACCCCGGGCCCAAGTACCTCAACACCCCCGAGACGCCGCTGTACAAGAAGTCGACCGTGCTCTACGGCGTGGACCGGGCCAAGCGGGACATCGCCCGCCGGCACCAGGCCGTCGTCGTCGAGGGCTACACCGACGTGATGGCCTGCCACATCGCCGGGGTGACCACCGCCGTCGCCTCCTGCGGGACGGCGTTCGGAGCCGAGCACATCAACGTCCTGCGTCGGCTGCTGATGGACCAGGACGAGTTCCGCGGGGAGGTCGTCTACTGCTTCGACGGCGACGCCGCCGGCCAGGCTGCCGCCATGAAGACCTTCGCCGAGGACCAGCGCTTCGTCGGCCAGACCTTCGTCACCGTCGAGCAGGAGGGCCGGGACCCCTGCGAGCTGCGCCAGGCCCACGGCGACGCCGCCGTCCGCGACCTGGTCGCCCGCCGGGTCCCGCTGATCGCCTTCGTGCTGAAGACGACGCTGGCCGGCTACGACCTGGACACCGTCGAGGGCCGGGTGCAGGCGCTGGAGAAGGCCGCCCCGATGGTCGCCGGCATCAAGGACCACGCGTTGCGCCCGGCCTACGCCCGGCAGCTGGCCGGGATGCTGGGCAACACCGACGAGGCCGAGGTGCTGGCCAAGGTGCGGGCGATCACCGGGGAGGACCAGCCGACCCGCGCCCCCAAGCGGCAGAAGGCGCCCTCCCGCTCGGCCGACGACGCCGCGTTCTTCATCGAGCGTGAGGCGGTGAAGGCCGCGCTGCAGTCCCCGGAGCTGGCCGGGCCGGTGTTCGACGCCGTCCCGGAGGCGGCCTGGACGCACCCGGACTACGCGGCGATCGCGGCGGCGGTGGCGGCTGCCGGTGGCGCTGCGGCTGCGACGGTCACCGGCATGGCGTGGCTGGACGTCGTCCGGGCCCACTGCGACCGGGAGAGCGCGCAGGCGCTGCTCACCGCACTCGCCGTGGAGCCGATGATGGCGCCGGGTGAGGAGGTCGACAGCGGTTACGTGCAGGCCGTCGTCGCGCGGTTGCAGGAGATGGCCGCCGTCCGCCGGGTCGCCGCGGTCAAGGGGAAGCTGCAGCGGATGAACCCGGTGGAGTCCCCCGACGAGTACACCCGCACCTTCGGCCAGCTCGTGGCCCTGGAGCAGGAGGCCCGGTCCCTGCGGGAGCGGGCGATGGGCGGCCTGGGCCGGTGAACCCGCTGCGCCGGCTCACCCAGCGCTTCGGCCGCCCCCCGGAGCAGGTGGCGGCCGCCGCGGGCGGGGAGGACGTGCTGGCCTGGGGTGAGCGGGCCGGTGGCGGCTGGCTGGCGGCCACGTCGGCGGGGCTGCGCGGCGTCCCCGCCGGGCCGGACGACGGTGCACCGGACCTGCTGCCCTGGCACCTGGTCGGGCACGCCCGGTGGGCGGCCGCGGAGACCGGCGGGACCTTCACGGTCACCCCGCTGGTCGAGGTGGAGCCCGGCGTCCAGGCCCGCGGGCCGGTGACCCGGCACGTGCTCACCGACGCGGGGGAGCTGCCCGCGGTGCTGCGCCGGCGGGTGGACCAGACGGTGGTCGCCAGCCAGCGGCACCCGCTGCCCACCGGCGGTGGCGTGGTGCTGGTGGCCCGGCGGGTCCCGGGCCAGGAGGCCCGGGAGTGGAGCGTGGTCTTCGACGACGACGCCGACCGGGACGACCCGGCCGCGCGTCAGGTGGCGCGGGACCGGCTGGCCGCCGCCCTGGACTCGGACGACGCCAGCCGCTGACTCAGGGGCGCCCGGGCTCGCTGCCCAGCCGGGTCTTCACCGAGCTGATCGCGGCGTCGGCCGAGGCCTGCACCATGCCGGCCGCGGACTGCAGCCGAGGGTCGTCCTTGGCGTGGTCGTAGGCGCGCCGGATCTGGTCGTACCGGCCGCGGCCGGCCTTGGCACCCAGCACGTAGCCGGCACTGAAGCCGGCGAGGAAGGACAGCTTGGCCACGAGGACCTCCGGGGTGTGGGGGAGTGGGAACCGCCGACGCTACCGGCCCGACACGCCCGGTACCCCGTGGGAGCCCGGCCGTGGGCTGGGGTAGTCTGGCTGCCGCACGACGCGGTCCCCCGTAGCTCAATTGGCAGAGCATTCGACTGTTAATCGAACGGTTTCTGGTTCGAGTCCAGACGGGGGAGCCAGCACCCACCGAGCCCGGCCGGACGACGTCCGACCGGGCTCGGTGCTGTCCGGTCGCTCAGGTGCCCGGCAGCAGGTGGGCGCGCAGGAACGCCACGGTCCGGGCGAGTGCCTCGTCGGCTGCGGCGGGGGTGCCCAGCCACATGTGGTCCGCGCCGGCCAGCAGGTGCAGTTCCACCGGGGCGCCGGCTGCCTCCAGGGCCCGTGCCAGGGCCAGGCTCTGGGTGTGCGGGACCAGCCGGTCGGCGTCCCCGTGCAGGAGCAGGAACGGCGGCGCGGCCGGCGTGACGTGCGTCAGCGGGCTGGCCTGGGCGGCGAGTGCGGGCACCGTGGCGGGCGGGGCGCCCAGCAGCTGTGCCTCCCGGGTGGTCGGGTCGGTCGGGTCGGCCGGCACGGTCGCCACGTCGCTGGGGCCGTACCAGGCGACGACCGCGCCCACCGCGCTCGAGGGGCCGGTGACCCCCACGTCGCCCTCCAGGTCGGGGCCGGCGAGACCCACCATCGAGGCCAGGTGACCGCCGGCGGACTCGCCCCAGGTGGCGACCCGGTCGGCGTCCAGACCGAGCTCGTCGGTCCGGGACCGCAGCCACCGGACGGCGGCCCGCACGTCGTGCAGCTGCGCCGGCCACACCGCCTCACCGGACAGCCGGTGGTCCACCGAGGCGACCGCGATGCCGGCGGCCGCGACGACCTCGAAGGGGGAGGGGGAGGCACCGGCGTAGGCGGGCCCGACCGAGTGCCGGCTGCCCAGCCGCCACCCACCGCCGTGCACGAAGACGACGACCGGCGCCGGGCCCGCGGGGTCGGCCGGGAGCCAGAGGTCCAGCTCCAGGGGCCGCGCCCCGGGCAGGTCCGCGTACGGCACCCCGGCGAGCACCCGCACCCCGCCCGAGGCGAGCCGGGCCGGGGGCAGGGCGGCGGCGTGCGCCGGTGGGGGAGCGCCCGTCACGACCGCGGCGCCGCGTCGGGCCAGGTGTGCCCGGGCAGGAAGCGCATGGCGTGCCGCTGCGCCGCGGCCTGCATGCGGGGCAGGTCGGGGACGAACGGCGGCTGGTCGGTGGTGGCGTGGTCGGTGACCTGGCCCATGTGCTGGAAGAACCGCTCGAACCCGCCGGACAGCACGCCCATCATCCGGGCGGATTCGACCACCTGGTAGGCGTGGGTGAACCCGGCGGGCACGAACCCGAAGTCGCCGGCGCGCAGCAGCTGGGTCTGCGCGACGCCCTCGGCGTCCTCGAAGAACAACCGGACGGCGCCCTCCAGGACGGAGAACGTCTCGTGGGTGGACTCGTGGGAGTGCGTCGGGATGACGTCGCCGGCGGGGGACTCGCTGGTGACGATGCCGAACTGGCCGCCCGTCTCGTCCCCGGACAGCAGCACGGTGAACAGGTCACCGAACAGCACCGCGTGCTCGCCCTCCCCGCGGCGCAGCACGTAGGGCTGGGGCCGTCCCGGCAGCACGCCCTGCCAGCGCGGTCCGTGGCTGGGGTCGATCAGGTACTCGAAGCTCATGGCTGCTGCTCCCGGGTCGGGTCGTCGTCGACACCCCTGAGCATCGGGGACGACGCCCCGTCAGCCCAGCCTGCTGCCATTGGCCGGCACGGCGGTCAGCCGACGCCGATCGACCGCCGCGCACCCAGGCCCCGGGAGACGGCCCGGGCCGCGGTGCGCACGGCGGGCCCGAGCAGCCGGCCCTCGGCGTCCCCCCGGGGGACGACGACCGACAGGGCGGCCACCACCTGGTCCTCGGCCCCGAAGACGGGCGCCGCGACGCTCACCAGTGGCTGTGGCTCACCGCGGTGCAGCACGTGCAGCCCGGTCCGCCGCACCTCGGCCAGCGTCCGGCGCAGCTCGGACGCCGACACCGCCACCTGCTCCGGTTCGTGCACCAGCGGGCGCCCCAGCACGTCCTCCTGGACGTCGGCCGGTGCGTGCGCCAGCAGCACCAGGCCGACGCCGGTGGAGTGCAGCGGCAGCCGCCCACCGACCTCGTAGAGCACCGGCAGGGCGTGGTGGGCCGACACCCGCTCGACGAGCAGGGCCTGCTCCCCGTCCCGGACGGCCAACAGCACGTGCTGCCGGGTGACCTCGCCGAGGTCGCCCAGGTGCGGCATGGCCACGGCCCGCAGGCCCTGGGCGCGGGGGGACAGCGAGGCGACCTCCCACAGCCGCAGCCCGATGGAGAACCGGCCGTCGACACCGCGCTCCAGCGCGCCCCACGCGGTCAACCGGCCGGCCAGCCGCAGCGTGGAGCTGGTGGGGATGCCCGACCGGCGGGCGAGGTCGCCCAGGGTCAGCGACCGGTGGTCGGCGTCGAAGGCGTCCAGCAGCCGCAGCGCACGGTCGACCACGGGCTCGCCGCGCGGTGGCCGGTGGCCGCGTGGCCGTGCCGCGGGCAGGGGGCTCAGAGGGACTTCTCGAACGCGTAGAGCCGGTCCAGCACCGGCATCGCCCGGAGCTCCTCCACGGCGGTGGGCCGCAGCCGGTCGAACAGCGGCGTCCACCCCGCGCGCAGGTACAGCTCGCGGGCCTCGGGCTGCAGCGGTCCCGTCGTCAGCGTCATCCGGGTGTACCCGGCGGCTGCGGCCTGCTGCTCCAGCTCGGTGAGGACCCGGCGGGCCAGGCCGCGGCGGCGGTGGTCGCGGTGGGTCCACATCCGCTTGACCTCCGCCGTCCCGGGGTCCTCGTGGGCCCGGTAGGCGCCGCCGGCGACGGGTTCGCCGTCCTCGAGCAGGAGCAGGAAGAGCCCGGCCGGTGGGAGGAACTCGGCCGTCGGGTAGCGCTCCATCTCCTGCGCCGCGCTGCCGAACAGGTCGCCGTAGCGGGCGTCGTACTCGGCGAGCAGGTCGGTGAGCAGCGGCTGGGCGCGCGGGTCGTCGGGGGAGACGACGACGGTGACGATCGGGTCGTCGGGGGCGGCGGCGGACACGTCCACCGACGGTAGGCGACGTGATCTGCCGCGGAATCGGTGTTAGTCAGACTGTGTCGCAGGGCACACCAGGACCGTGGACAGCTACGCAGTCGGGTTCTCCCGACCAGACCGTTGGACGCCGGGCCGACCGGCCGAGAACCGCAGCCCCTGGCACGCCGTCGAGGCGCACCGCCCCGCGGGCGAGCTCGACGGGGAGGTCGAGCTCGCCGCGTGCGGGGCGATCGTGCAGGTGTGGGGCTCGCAGCGCTGGGAGCGGGTGGGCGCCCGGGACAGTGCCTGCCCCGAGTGCCGGCGGATCACCACCCGCCAGCTCAGCCGCACGGGCTGACCGCCGGCCGCGGAGGTCACTCCCTGCGGGGACGCCGACCGGTGATCGCCGACAGCCCGGTGACCTCGCGGCCGACGATGAGCGCCTGCACGTGGTCGGTGCCCTCGAAGGTGTAGATCGCCTCGATGTCGGCGTGGTGGCGGGCGATGTGGTGCTCGAGCAGGATCCCGTCGCCGCCGAACAGGTCGCGTGCATCGGCGATGATCGTGCGGGCCTTCTTGCAGCAGTTCATCTTGGCCAGCGAGGCCATCGCCGCGGTCATCCGGCCCTCGTCGGCCAGCGTGGACAGCCGCCAGCACATCAGCTGCATGGTCGTGATCTCGGCCAGCATCCGGGCGAGCTTCTCCTGCACCAGCTGGTAGCCGGCGATCGGCTGGCCGAACTGCTCGCGCTGCAGGGTGTGCGCCAGGGCCAGCTCGTAGGCCGACTGCGCGACGCCCAGCGCTCGCCAGGCGACGGTGTACCGGGTGCGGTCGAGCACCTGGGAGACGTCCTTGAAGCTGTGGCAGTTCGCCAGCTTGTCCTCCGCGCCGACGCGCACGTTCTCCAGCGTGATCTCGGCCTGCCACACCGCTCGCAGTGCCGTCTTGCCGGTCATCACGGTGGCGGTGAACCCCGGGGTGCCCTTCTCGACGACGTACCCGCCGACGTTGCCGTCCTCGTCGCGGGCCCAGATCAGCACGATGTCGGCGATCGACCCGTTGCCGATCCACTTCTTCGCCCCGTTCAGCACGAAGCCGTCGCCGTCCCGGGTGGCCGTCGTCCCGAGGGCGACGGCGTCCGAGCCGTGGTCGGGCTCGGTCAGGCCGAAGGCGCCGATGGTCTGCATCCGGGCCATGCCCGGCAGCCAGCGCTCCTTCTGCTCCTCGCTGCCCAGCAGGTCGATCGACTGCATGGCCAGGAAGCTGTGCACGCCGTGGAAGGTGCCCATCGAGCCGTCCGCGCGGGCCCACTCGGCAGCCACCAGCCCGGCGGCGACGGCGCTCATGCCGGCGGAGCCGTGGCCCTCGACCGTGCCGCCCGCGATGCCCAGGTCGGCGAGCTTGGGCACCAGGTGCGCCGGGAACTCGGCCCGCTCCCAGTAGTCGTTGATGATCGGGGTGACCTCGGCCGCGCAGAACGCGCGCACCCGGTCCCGGATCTCCAGGTCACCGGGGTCGATCAGGTCGTCGACGGCGTAGAAGTCGGTGGCGGGGGCGAGGGCGTCGGCGTCGGTGCTCACGCCCTCGGACGCTAGGCCGGTGTCCGGCATGCTGCTCGTCGTGCGCATCGTCATCGCCCCGGACAAGTTCAAGGGCACGCTGGACGCCGAGGCCGTCGCCGACGCCGTCGCGGCCGGGGTGCGCCGGGTGCACCCGGACGCCCAGGTGCTCACCAGGCCCATCGCCGACGGCGGCGACGGCACGGTGGCCGCCGCGCTGCGGGCCGGGTGGACGCCGGTCGCCGCGACGGTCGCCGGCCCCGACGGCCTCCCGGTCGAGGCGGTGCTGGCCCTGGACGGGGAGACCGCGCTGGTCGAGCTGGCCACCGCCGCAGGCCTGCACCTGGCGGCACCGGCACCACTGACCTCCTCCACCCGCGGGGTGGGGGAGCTGCTGCTGGTGGCCCTGGACGCGGGCGCTCGGCGGCTGGTCGTCGGCATCGGTGGCAGCGCCACCACCGACGCCGGCACCGGCATGCTCGCCGCGCTGGGCGTCCGGTTCACCGACGCCGAGGGGGCGCCGCTGCCCCCGGGCGGTGCCGCGCTGGCCCGCCTCCACCGGGTGGACGTCATCGGACTGGACCCGCGGCTGGCCGGCGTCCCGGTGCTGATCGCGACCGACGTCGACGCCCCGCTGACCGGCCCGGCCGGTGCAGCCCACGTGTTCGGGCCGCAGAAGGGCGCGACCCCCGACGACGTCGAGACCCTGGACGCCGCGCTGGCCCGGTTCGCCGCCGTCGTCCGGACCGACCTCGGGATCGAGGTGGACGCGGTGCCCGGCGCCGGGGGAGCGGGCGGGACGGCGGCCGGTGCCCTCGCGGTGCTCGGTGCGCAGATCACCTCCGGCGCGGACCTGGTCTGCGACCTGGTCGGGCTGGACGAGGCGATCGCCGGCGCCGACCTGGTGGTCACCGGCGAGGGGGCGCTGGACGCGCAGACGCTGACCGGCAAGGGCCCGGCCGTCGTCGCCCGTCGGGCCGCGGCGGCCGGGGTGCCCTGCGTCGGTCTGGCCGGCGTCGTCCGGTTGCCCCCCGGCGAGCTGGCCGCTGCGGGCTTCGCCGCGGCGCACGGTCTGACCGAGGTCGAGCCCGACGTCGCGGTCTGCCTCGCCGAGCCCGCCCGGCTGCTGGCCGACCTGACCGAGCGGGTGCTCCGCGGAGCTCCCGGGGTCAGCTGACGGGCTGGCGGAGGATGGTGCGCTGTTTCTCGGGGGCGGTGCGGCGGGGGTCGCTCAGGTAGACCTCGTGGTGCCGGCCGGTCGCGACGAGGCCGGCGCCGGGCAGCACCTCGTGGTGCAGCCGGCGCAGCACCGGCCCCTCGTCGTCGAAGGCGCCGACGTGCAGGGTCTGCACGCACAGCCCTTCCGACAGCACCTCGACCCGGACGTCGTCCAGGCGGGCGGGTGCCTGGGGCCGGGTGCGCTCGACCGCGGCGGCGACCTCGTCGGGCCCGAGCCAGTCGGGGACGAGCAGCAGCAGCGTCCACTCCCAGCGCTGCCTGTCCCGGCGACGGGTGGAGGTGTCCATGTCCTCGGCCCACCACAGACCCTCCAGCGGCGGGACGACGTAGTCCCGCCCGGCGGCCTTGCTGGCGAACTCGAGCGCGTAGGCCACCGGGTACAGCGCCTGCACGGCGGCCGCGAACACCTCGGTGTTCGGGTCCCCGTGTCCGTCCACGGCCAGGTAGCCGCGGTCCGGGACCGTGAGCGTGCGGAACTCGCCCCGGTGCGCCCGGTAGGTGTCGTCGTCCTCCAGGTCGACCTCCGGTGCGGTCACACGGAGAGCAGACCACGGACGTAGCCGGCCTGGCCGGCGTGCTGCAGGTCGTCGGTGACCACGCTGACCAGCCGGACGCCCAGGGTCACCGGCGGGTCCCAGTCCTCGTCGACGACACGCTCCAGGTCGTCGTCGGACAGCGTGGCCAGGTACGCAGCCGTGGCCTCGTGCACCGCGGAGTGGTAGGCCAGCAGCAGTTCGGCGTCCGCGCGCACCTTCCCGACGTCCTCGGCGTCCATGCCGTAGCCGGTCTCGGCGTCGTCGAAGGGGAGCCCGAAGCGGGGGGCGAAGCCCTGCGCGGTGTAGACCTGCTCGTTGCCGGCGACCTCGGAGACGTGGTCGTCCTGCACCCGGGTGAGGTGCCAGACCAGCCAGGCGATCGTGTTCGTGCCCGACGGCGGGGCGGTGGCCAGCTGGTCGGCCGTCAGGCCGTCCAGGGCCCGGGCGACCGCGCCCTCGATGTTGTCGAAGGCGGCGGCGAGCAATTCGTCGGTGCGCATGCGTCCGGGCCTACCCGGGGCGGCGGTGGCGTCAACCGCCGAGCAGCTGCCCGCCCTCGGCGACCAACCAGACGCCCCCGGCGACCAGGGCGATCACCGCCAGCAGGAGCAGCAGCGTGGGGACCACGACCCACCGGCGCTTGAACCGGAACCGGGGCCTGGCGGGGGCAGCAGGCCGGCCCGGGGTCGGCGCCGTGAGCTGGTCGGACAGTGCGCGGAGCTTGACCTTGGCGTCGTGGGCGCGGCGGCGCAGGTCGGCTGCGTCGAAGCGCTGCACCTGGACGCCGGCGGCGGCCTCCGGTGAGCGACGGGGCTCCGGGGCCGGTCGTGCGCCGGGATCGCGGGCCTGTTGCGGGGCTGCCTGCTGCGGGGCCGCCTCGTGCGCAGGGGCCGACTGCTGTGCGGGTGCCGGCTGTTCCGCGGGGGGAGCAGCGGGGGCCGCCAGGGCGGCGGTGAACGCCGTCCGGGCCTGACCGGGTGTCGCGCGCTGCTGCGGGTCGCGGGCCAGCATCGCGGCCAGCACCGGCTGCAGCGCCCCCGAGCGCACCATCGGCGCCGGGTGCTCGGTGACGACGGCGAGCAGGGTCGCCATCGGCTCGCCGCGGTCGAAGGGCGGCCGGCCCTCGGCGGCGGTGTACAGCGTGGCGGCCACCGACCACAGGTCGTCCTGGGGTTGTGGGTCCTGGCCGGTGGCGCGCTCGGGGGACATGTAGGCCGGCGAGCCCAGGATCATGCCGGTGCTGGTGAGCGTGGAGTCCCCGGTCGAGGTGGCGATGCCGAAGTCGGTGAGGTGCGCGCGGCCGGCGTCGTCGACGAGCACGTTGGCCGGCTTGACGTCGCGGTGCACGATGCCCGCGCGGTGGGCGGCGGCGACGGCGTCCAGCAGGTCCAGGCCGATCCGGGCGACCAGGTCCACCCGCAGCGGCCCGTGCTCCTCGACCAGCTGCAGCAGCGTGCGGGAGCGGACGTGCTCCATCACCAGCCAGGGCTTGCCGTCCTCCTCCACCACGTCGTGCACGGTGGTGACGGCGGGGTGGTCCAGACGGGCGGCGGCGCGGGCCTCGCGGAACGTGCGCTCGCGCAGGACGGCCCGCTCGGCCTCGGAGACGTCGCTGCCGAAGGTGATCTCCTTGACCGCGACCTCGCGGCCCAGCAGCTGGTCGTGCGCCAGCCACACGACGCCCATCCCGCCCCGGCCGATCTCGTCGCGCAGCTGGTAGCGACCTGCCAGCACCCGCGACTCCACGGCAGGAAGCTACGCGGGCCGGGGCGCCGGGGCAGGTCGGGAGGTCAGTCGGTCTCGGGGTCGCTCTGCTCCTCGAGGTCCTGGGCCTGCTCCTCGGTCTCCTGCTCCAGGGCGATGTCGCGGGGCTGTGGCTGGTCCTGCGGTGCGGTCATGTCCCCGACTGTGCCCCGGGTCACCGGCGTCCGCGAGCTGTGTGAGGCTGCGCGGCATGCCGATGTTCTCCTTCGAGGGCAAGCACCCGCAGGTGCACCCCGACGCCTGGATCGCCCCGACCGCGACGCTGGTGGGGGACGTGACCGTGGAGGCGCACGCCTCGGTCTGGTACGGCGTGGTGTTGCGCGCGGACTTCGGCGCGATCGTCGTCCGCGAGGGGGCCAACATCCAGGACAACTCGGTCCTGCACGGGGGAGAGGACCCGGTCACCGAGATCGGCCCCGGCGCGACCGTCGGCCACCTGTGCGTGGTGCACGGCTGCGTCGTCGGCGCCGAGGCGCTGATCGGCAACGGCACGACCGTGCAGGACGGCGCCCGGATCGGGGCCCGCGCCCTCGTCGGCGCCGGGTCGCTGGTGCCCCCGGGGATGGTCGTTCCCGACGAGGTGCTCGCCCTCGGGGCGCCGGCCCGGGTGCGCGGGCCGCTCACGGCCGGCGCCGCGCAGTGGGTGGACGGGAACCCCGCGATCTACCAGGAGCTGGCCCGGCGGCACGCCGCCGGGATCGTCGCGCTGGGCTGAGCCCGCTCAGCCGCCGAGGCGACGGGTGAGTGCGTCGGCCTCCCTGGAGAGCACGACGACGGCGAGCTCGTCGACGCCCTTCTCGGCCTGGCGGCCCACGATCGGGGCGTCCACCGAGGAGTGCCCGTTGCTGCTGACCCGGGTGCCCTCGGGGGCGGCCTCGAGACGGCGGTGCCCGTCGAGCCGGACGTCCCGCCCGAAGAGCTTGGTGGTCACGACGACGGTGCCGCTGGCGCCGTCGCCCTCCGCCGTCCAGGTGCGGACGTCGAGGACCTCGACCCGGTCGCCGACGAACTTGGCGAACGCCGGCGGGATGCCCTGGGTGGGCACGCTGTAGCGCGCGGTGGTGCGGGTGCCCTCCACGGTCACCTCGCGGACGTCGGCGCCGAGGGCGGCGAGCGCCTCCCGGACGAAGGACTCCTCGGTCAGCGTGGCCAGGACGGTGGCCGGGTCGGCGGGCAGGGTGGCGTCGTGGGTGAAGGACACAGCCTCCATGGTCGCTGGGTGCGTGCGGACCGCGCGAGGCGGCACCGTCCTCACCGGCGGCGGCGGCGGTCGCGAGACGCTACGGTCCGGCCACCACACGACATCGGGGGATCGTCATGCGCCGTTCCGTCCTGCTCCTGCCTGCGGTCCTGCTGCTCGGCGCCTGCTCGTCGGGGACACCGGGCTCGGCGTCCCCGGCGGTCGCGTCGTCGGCGGGCGCACCGGGGGCCCCGTCGGCCCCGAGCTCGTCGGGGGCGGCACCCTCGGCCGGGGAGGACCTCGTCCTCGACCAGCAGCTGACCCGGACGTTGTACGAGAGGCTCTCGTCGTCGTCCGAGGCCGGTGTCGACGCTCTCGCCGCTGCTCAGGTCGCCGGCAACCACCCTGACTACGCCTACTCGGTGGAGGAGTGCCAGGTCTTCCTGCGCGACAGCGGCATCACCGACGACTTCCGCCTCGATGCCCAGCCCGACGTGGCGTCGATGGCCCTGGACGACGGGTGGGCACTGCCCGACGGTCGGTACGCGGGCCTCGTCCCGACGGGGCGGGTCTACGCCCTGACCGTCACCTTCACCGAGTCCGACGTCACGGGCGGCGCCCCGCAGGGCCAGGACACCCCCGTGCACGTCGCGGTCCTCGACGGTGAGGCCTTCTTCTTCCAGCCCTGTGAGTGAGGCACCCACCCGGCGGGTGGTGGGGCGGGTGGGGCTCGAACCCACGACCGAGGGATTATGAGTCCCGTGCTCTGACCGGCTGAGCTACCGCCCCCGCTGTCGCGCAGCGCGTGCGGACAGCCTGCCATGCGGGTTGACTCGCACCATGGACGCCGCCGCCCTGCGTGAACTGCAGGCCCCGCTCAAGCAGAAGTACAAGGACGACCCGGCCACCGCGATGGCGCACCTGCACGCGGAGGGCGACTTCCGGGACGGCGGGATCACCGCCACGGTCGACACCTGGTCCGGGCCGCAGCGGGCCGGGTTCCACGAGACGACCGGTGGTGACGGTTCGGACGCCTGCTCCGGCGACATGCTGCTGCAGGCGCTGCTGGGCTGCTCCGGGGTGACCCTGCGCAGCGTGGCCACCGCGATGGGCATCGAGGTCCGCAGCGCGAAGCTGTCGGCCACCGGGACGATGGACGCCCGCGGCACTCTCGGTGTCTCCCGGGAGGCCCCGGTCGGCATGACCGGCATCGAGGTCGTCATGGAGCTGGACACCGACGCCGACGACGCGAAGCTCAGCAAGCTCGCCGAGCTGACCGAGCGGTACTGCGTGGTCGCCCAGACCCTGGCCGAGAAGCCGACGATGACGGTCCGCCGCGCCTGACCCCCGACGCGAACGGCCCCCGTCCTGGACCAGGACGGGGGCCGTTCGCGTGTGTCGGGGTGCGTCAGTCGAGCGCGAGCTCCGCGCAGACCACGCAGGCCGGCGTGCGGTGGGCGTCGGGCCAGACGGCGGCGCGCTCGGCGCGGGCCACCTGTCGGCCGCACAGCGCGAAGGTGACACCGGCCGGGCCGGGCTCGATGGCGTGCCACGGGCCGCTGGAGTCGACGATCCCGGTGCCCAGGCCGCCGTCCCAGAGCACCTGGATGGCCGCCTGGCCGCAGACGAACGTCTCGAGGTCGATGGAGGCGTGGCGTCCTCTGCGCTGCGTCGAAGTCACGCAAGCAGGTTCGCAGTGTCACGCAGGGTCATCGGGGACGACGCGCGGTGCGTCGGTAACGAGATAGTCACGGTCCGCCATCACGACACCATCGGGCCACCTCTCCGTCAGCAAGTGCCAAGTCGCACCCCTGTGGAGGTGGCATCTGCTGTGACGCTTCCTGGCGCAATGGCGGGTCTCGGCGTGACCTGCCATGGCCTGCTCGCAGGAGCCCCGACTCGCCCGGGCGGACCCCGAGCCGCCCGTTGTGCCTCACCGCGCTGCGTCGGCTACTGCAGGTCAGCAGGTCGTGGACCGGACGATTCGTCCCACCAGTCACATGGACAACATCTGGCACATCTTCCCCAGCGATCCTGCCCAGAGCTGGCGTTGAGCCGTGGTAGTCGGGCAGACTGTCCGAGAACTGCAGAGCTGTCATTCGTACGACGCACCGCCAGAGATCGAACAGGTTCCGTTGGGGAAGACGAAACCCGTCTTGATCTGATGGAGGTGCACTGTGCAACGACGGTCGACGCAGGGTGTGGTCTTCGTGCACGCGTGCCCGAAGGCCCTGTGCCAGCACGTCGAGTGGGCCCTCGAGAGGGTCATCGGCGCGCCGGTCACTTTGTCCTGGGCTGAGCAGCCCGCGGCCCATGGGTCCTACCGTGCCGAGATCGCCTGGACGGGCGGGACCGGGACGGGCTCGAAGCTGGCGGCTGCCCTGAAGGCGTGGCCGATGCTGCGCTTCGAGGTGACCGAGGACGCGAGCCAGGGCAACGACGGAGAGCGGCTGGCCTACGTGCCCGGTCAGGGCATCTTCCGCGCGCCCGTCTCGGCGAACGGCGACCTCGTCGTCACCGAGCAGCAGCTGCGCCACCTGGCCGCCACCGCCACCTCGCCCGAGGGCTTCCGGCACGGTGTCGACCAGCTCCTGGGCGCTGCCTGGGACGACGACCTCGAGACCTACCGCCACGCCGGCGACGGCGGCCCGGTGACCTGGCTCCACCAGGTCGTCTGAGCCCCACACCAGCCACCGCGTCCGCACTCCGTCGGCCCCCTGACCCGGACCGACCCCGAGGCGGACCAGCACGCACCGCGGCCCGACACCCACCAGGGTGCCGGGCCGCAGTGCTGCGTGCTCGGAGAGTGCTCGGAGCGATCAGAGCGGGATGTTGCCGTGTGCTCCCCGGCCCGAGGGGGCCTCGGCCAGGGCGCCGACGAGGCGGCGCCTGGTCTGGCTGGGCTCGACGACCTCGTCGACGACGCCGATCTCCTGCGCGCGGGCGACCCCGCCGGCGATCCGCTCGTGCTCGGCGGCCAGCTGCGCGTGCAGGGCCTCCCGCTCACCGGGCTGGGCCGCGGCGAGCTTCTTGCGGTGCAGGATGCCGACGGCCGCCTTGGCGCCCATCACGGCGACCTCGGCACCGGGCCAGGCGAAGACCGCCGTGGCTCCCAGGGAGCGGGCGTTCATCGCGATGTAGGCACCGCCGTAGGACTTGCGGGTCACCAGCGTCACCCGGGGCACGACGGCCTCGGCGAAGGCGTGCAGCAGCTTCGCGCCGCGCCGGACGACACCGTCCCACTCCTGGCCGACGCCGGGCAGGTAGCCCGGGACGTCGACCAGCACGACCAGCGGGACGCCGAACGCATCGCACATGCGCACGAAGCGGGCCGCCTTCTCCGCAGAGGGGGAGTCCAGGCAACCACCCAGCCGCAGGGGGTTGTTGGCCACGACGCCCACGGTGCGCCCGGCCATCCGGCCCAGCGCGGTGATGATGTTGGGCGCGTAGCGGCTCTGCAGCTCCAGCGGCGGGCCGTCCAGCAGCGAGGCCACCAGGGGCTTCACGTCGTAGGCGCGCTGCTTGGCCTCGGGCAGCAGGGCGGACAGGTCCACGTCCGGCTCGCCCTCGGCAGGGGCGAAGGTGCCCTGCGCCGCGAGCAGGTCGACCGCCTGGCGGGCGGTGTCCAGGGCGTCCTGCTCGGTGTCGGTCACGATGTGCACGACGCCGGAGCGACGGCCGTGCGTGTCGGGACCGCCGAGGGCCTCCATGTCCACCTGCTCGCCGGTCACCGAGCGGACGACGTCCGGACCGGTCACGAAGACCCGGCCCAGCGGGCCCATGATCACCAGGTCGGTGAGGGCCGGGCCGTAGGCCGCGCCACCGGCGGCCGGGCCGAGCACCACCGAGATCTGCGGGATGCGACCGGAGGCGCGGATCATGCCGGCGAAGACCTCGCCCACCGCGTGCAGGGCGGTGACGCCCTCGGCCAGCCGGGCGCCGCCGGAGTGCCAGATGCCGATGACCGGCACCCGCTCGCGCAGGGCCGCGTCGATGGCGTCGACGATGTGCCGGCAGCCGTCCAGGCCCATCGCCCCGCCCATGATCGTGGCGTCGGTGCAGTAGGCGATCGCCGGCGTGCCCTGGACCAGCCCGCGGGCCGCCATCACCCCGGAGGTGTCCCGGGCGGCCAGGGGCTGCATGGTGCCGGGGTCGAAGAACCGGACGAGCCGGTCCTCGGGGTCACGCGGGTCGGGCGCGGTGAGCGTCGGCGAGGGGTGGACGGTGGTCATGCAGGCCTCCAGGAGACGGGGCGCAGGGGGGTCATGCCCGGGTGAAGACGAGGGCGATGTTGTGGCCGCCGAACCCGAAGGAGTCGTTGACGGCGGCGGAGAAGGTCGCCTTGCGGGGCGCGCCGCGGACGATGTCCAGCTTCTGGACCGCGGGGGCCTCGTCGAGCTGTTCGATGTTGGCGGTGCCCGGGACGACCTGGTCGCGCAGGGCGAGCAGGCAGAAGACGGACTCCAACGCGCCGGCGGCACCGAGCAGGTGGCCGGTCTGGCTCTTGGTGGCGGTCACCGCGGCGTGGTCGCCGACGGCGCCCAGGATCGCGGCGGCCTCGGCGACGTCGCCGACGGGGGTGGAGGTGGCGTGAGCGTTGACGTGGCCGATGTCGGAGGCGGACATGCCGGCGTCGCGCAGCGCGGCACCGATGGCGCGCTGGGCGCCCTCGCCCTCGGGGTGCGGGGCGACCAGGTCGTAGCCGTCGGAGGTGGCGCCGGCGCCGGCGACCTTGCCGTAGACGGTGGCGCCGCGGGCCTTGGCGGCGTCCTCACGCTCGAGCACCAGGCAGGCCGCACCCTCGGCGAGGACGAACCCGTCGCGGCCGGCGTCGAAGGGCCGGGAGGCGTGCTCGGGGTCGTCGTTGCGGGTGCTCATGGCGCGCATGGAGGCGAATCCGGCCATCGGCAGCGGGTGCACGCAGGCCTCCGCGCCACCGACGAGGACGACGTCGGCGCGGTCCAGGCGCAGCATGTCCAGGCCCCAGCGGATCGCCTCGGCACCGGAGGCGCAGGCGCTGACCGGGGCGTGCACGCCACCGCGGGCGCCGATCGCGAGGCCGACGGCGGCGGCCGGGCCGTTGGGCATGAGCATGGGGATGGTGAAGGGGGAGACCCGCTTGGGGCCCTTCTCCTCCAGGATGTCGTCCTGGCCGAGCAGGGTCATCGCGCCGCCGATGCCGGTGCCGATGACGACGGCGATGCGCAGCGGGTCGTAGCCGGCCTCGCCCGCGCCGGAGTCGGCCCAGGCCTCCTCGGCGGCGACCACGCCGACCTGCTGGCTGCGGTCCAGCCGGCGGGAGCGGACCCGGTCGATCTTCTCGCTGGGCTCCTGGGCGAGCCGGGCGACGAGCTGGGCCGGGAAGGGCTGGATCCACTCGTCGGTGATGCGGGTGACCCCGGACCGCCCGGCCAGCAGTGCGTCCCAGGTGGAGGCGACGTCGGCCCCGAGGGGCGTGGTCGCGCCGAGACCGGTGACGACGACGTCGGTGGTGTTGACGGGCATGGCAGTTCCTCCGGGACGGTGCTGGCCGGGTGGGCCGGGATCAGGTCGAACGGGTCCGCCGCGGGTGGCGGCGGGATCCGTCAGTCAGCCGTTGTTCTTCTCGATGAAGGAGATGGCGTCGCCGACGGTCTTGATGCCGCCCAGCTCGTCGTCGGGGATCGCGACGCCGAACTTGTCCTCGACGGCGGTGGCGATCTCGACCATCGACAGGCTGTCGACGTCGAGGTCCTCGGTGAAGGACTTCTCCGGGGTGGCGTCGGCGGGGGCGACCCCAGCGACCTCCTCCAGGATCTCGGCCAGGCCGGACTGGATCTCCGCGGTGCTGCTCAAGGCGTGGTCCTCTCTCGAGTGTGGGCCGGCAGCGGGGTGCTGCGCGACGGTCCGGGACGGGTGCCCCGGGGGTCTGTGGGGTCGATCAGGGCAGCCGTAGGACCTGGCCGGCGAAGGTGAGCCCCGCGCCGTAGCCCAGGACCAGGCACAGGTCACCGCTCTTGGCCTCGCCGGACTCCAGCAGCGCGGCGATCGCCAGCGGCACCGAGGCCGAGGAGGTGTTGCCGGCCTGCACGACGTCCCGGGCGATGACGGTGCTGGCGGGCAGACCCAGCCGCTTGGCCATCAGCTCGATGATCCGCAGGTTGGCCTGGTGCGGGGCGAAGACGTCGATGTCGGCGGCGGTGACCCCGGCGGCGTCGATGGCGGCCTGCAGCGTGTCGGTGAGCTTGGTCGTGGCCCAGCGGTAGACCGCCTGGCCGGCCATGGTGAGCGAGGAGTCCGGGTCGGGGATCGCGATGGCGTCGCGCTGGTCGCCGTCGCTGCCCCAGACGACGGGGCCGATGCCGGGTTCCTCGGCCGGGCCCAGGACCATCGCGCCGGCGCCGTCGGCGAAGATCACCGCGGTGGCCCGGTCGGTGAGGTCGGTGACGTCGGTGAGCCGCTCCGCGCCGACGACGAGGACGGTGCGGGCGGAGCCGGCGCGGATCGCGTCCGACGCCGCGGACAGGGCGTAGCAGAACCCCGCGCAACCGGCGTTGACGTCGTAGGCGCCCGGGCGGAGCGCGCCCAGGCGGTGCGCGACCTCGGGGCCGGCGCCGGGGATCTGGGTGTGCAGGCTGGCGCTGGCGACGATGACCAGGTCGAGGTCCTCGCCGGCGATCCCGGCGGCGGCCAGGGCCTTGCCGCCGGCGGCCACCGACATCTCCACCAGCGTCTCGTCGGGCTCGGCCCAGCGGCGCTCGGCGATGCCGACCCGGCTCTGGATCCACTCGTCGTTGGTGTCCATCGTCTGGGACAGCTCGTCGTTGGTGACCCGGCGCCGGGGCCGGTAGGCGCCGACGCCCAGGACGCGGGCCCCGGGGGGACCGACGGGCAGCTGGATGGTGGTCACGCGGAGACCTCCGGGTAGAGACGGGCCAGGGGGTCGCCGGCGTCGACCAGGTCGCCCTCGGCGACCAGCCACTCGGCGAGCACGCCGTCGTAACCGGCGGCGACGTCGACGGTCTCGCGGCGGCCGGTGACGGTGGCGAGCTTGGTGCCGGCGGGCAGGTGGGTGCCCTCGGCGACGTCGGCGGGGGAGACCGAACCGCGGGCGGGGGAGACGACGACCCGCCAGTCCGGGGAGTGCTCGGCCTCGTTGCGGCCGCGCTCGGCGGCGATCAGCTCACGGGCGCGGTCCAGGTCGGCGGGTCCGGTGATGGCCAGCACCTCGACGTCGTGGACGCCCTTCCAGTCGCGCTTGGCCAGCCCGGCCAGTGCGCCGGCCGGGGGCAGCTCGATGACGGCGGTGACGCCCAGGCCGCGCAGGGTGTCCAGGCAGGCGTCGAAGCGGACCGGGTTCGTCACCTGGCTCACCAGCCGGTTGAGCACCCCCGCGCCGGTCTCCACGGCGGACCCGTCGGCGTTGGACAGCAGCAGCCGGGAGGGCTGGGCCGGCCGGAGGCCACCCACCAGGCCCTCCAGTCGGGTGCGGGCGGAGGCCATGTAGTCGGTGTGGAAGGCGCCGGCGACAGACAGCGGCATGACCCGGGCCTTGGCCGGCGGGTCGGCCTTGAGGGCGGCGAGGCCCTCGAGCGAGCCGGCGGCCACGACCTGGCCGGCGCCGTTGCGGTTGGCCGGGGTGAGCCCGTGCGCCTCGATGGCGGCCAGCACCTCTGCGGGGTCACCGCCCAGGACGGCGGACATGCCGGTCGGCGTCTGCGCGCAGGCCTCGGCCATCGCCCGGCCACGGACGGCGGTCAGCGCGATCGCCGCCTCGATGCTCAGCACCCCGGCGAGCACCGCGGCGGTCAGCTCGCCGACGCTGTGCCCGGCGATGACGACGTCCCGGCCGGTCTGCGGCGTGTGGGCGACCGGACCGGGCAGGCCGCCCAGCTCGCGGGCCACGAACAGCGACATCGCGACGACGAGCGGCTGGGTGACCGCGGTGTCCTTGATGGCCTCGGCGTCGCCGGCGGTGCCGAGCTCCAGGAGGTCGGCGTCGGCGACGGCACCGGCCCAACGGAAGAAGGACTCGGCGCCCGGCAGCGTCAACCAGTCGGTGAGCATCCCGGGCTTCTGGGCCCCTTGACCAGGGGCGAGGACGGCGAGCACGGGACAACCGTGCCAGTCCCGACCCTCCGGTGGGTCGGTGGCAGCCACGAAGAACACCGGTGTTCCTTTGGAGGATCCCCACAACCGGGGCCGTGTCCACCCGGGACTGCACGGTGTGTCGGTGGGGGAGTTCACAGCGCCGGGCGGGTCAGCTCCAGAGCGAGCGCTGCCCCTCCAGCTCGGCCAGGGCCAGCGCGACCTGCAGGGTCCACCCGCCGCGCGGGTCGGTGGCCGACCAGCCGGTGAGCTCGGTGGCCCGCTTCAACCGGTACCGGACGGTGTTGGGGTGCACGAACAACGCCCGTGAGGTGGCCTCCAGGTTGCCCCCGCTGGCCAGCACTGCCCGCACCGTGTCCAGCACCTCGCCGCCGGCGGCCTGCAGGGGCAGCGAGACCCGCTCGGTGAGAGCCGCCCGGGCCAGCGGGTCGCCGTCCAGCGCGCGCTCGGCCAGCAGGTCGTCAGCGGCCACCGGCCGGGGTGCCCCCGGCCAGGCGGCGGCGGCGCGGAGCCCGGCCAGTGCCACGGCCGCGGACTCGGCGGCCAGGGCCAGGGAGTCCACGACCGGACCGCTCACCACGGGTCCGGGACCGAACTCGCGGCTGACCCGTTCGGCGACCGGCGCCAGGTCGGGCACCCCGCCCAGCACGACGACCAGTTGGTCGGCGTGCACCCCGACGAGGACCTCGGCACGCATCGCCCGCGCCGCCCGGCGGACCGGGGTGTGCACGTCGGCGACGTCGGGCGTCGTCCGGCCGACGAGCACGGTGACCGGCGCCGTCGTCGCCCAGCCCAGGGCCGCGGCCCGCGAGGGCAGCTCCTCGGACTGCTCGCCGCGCACCAGCGCGTCCACGACGAGGGCCTCGAGCCGGGCGTCCCAGGCGCCGCGGTCCTCGGCGAAGGTGGCGTAGACGTGCGCGGTGGCGAAGGCGACCTCGCGGCTGAACTGCAGGACGGCGACCCGCAGCGCATCGGCCTCGCCCTTCTCCGCCACGGTCTCGACCCGGTCCTCCATGACCTCGACGACCACCTTGATCAGGTCGACGGTCTGCTTGAGCGGGACGGCGCGGACCAGCGCCCGCGGGGCGGCCCCGAAGACCTCGCCGGTCAGCCGGGGCGGGCGGCCGGGGTTGCGGCACCACTCCACCAGCGAGGCGATCCCGGCCTGCGCCACCAGGGTCACCCACGACCGCTGGTCGGCCGGCATGGTCCGGAACCAGGGCAGCGTGTCGTCCATCCGGGCCACCGCCTGGGTCGCCAGGGAGCCCGACGCGCGCTCCAACCGGCGCAGCGTCGTCTCCGACGGTGGGGACGCACTCACCGTGTCAGCGTGTCACCCGCTGCTGCGGTGGGGGAGGCTGACCCGGTGATCACGGTGACGGAGGGGCAGCGGGCCGCACGGCGAGCCCGTCTCGCCGTCGTCCTCGGGCTGGTCGTGGTGGCCCTGCTCGGCGGTGGGGTGCTGACGGGCTGGGCCCCGCAGCTGCGGCTGGACGCCTCGCTCGGTCAGGCGTTCTACGCCGGTGACGACCGGTCCACCGCGGTGTCGGTCCTGCTGGAGGTGCTCACCGCGCCGGGCCTGTCGGTGTCCCGGGCGGTCGTCTTCCTGCCCGTGCTGGTCTGGCTGCTGACCCGGCACCGCTGGTGGACGGCGGGCTGGGTCGCGCTCGCGACCGTCGGCGTGGGCGTGCTGAACAGCGGCCTCAAGGAGCTGGTCGGCCGGGTCCGCCCCGACTTCGCCGAGGGCGGTGCCCGCTACGACTCGTTGAGCTTCCCCAGCGGCCACTCCGCCGGCATTGCCTGCCTGGTGACGACGGCGCTGGTGCTCGCCTGGCCGCGGCTCACCGCCACGGCCCGCCGCCGGTGGCTGGCGGCCGGTGTCGCGCTGGTGCTCGTGGTCGGGGCCACCCGGGTGCTGCTGGGCGTCCACTTCCCCAGCGACGTCCTCGCCGGCTGGGCGTTCGGCACCGCCTGGACGCTGCTGGTCGCCCTGCTCCTGGGCGGGCTGCCGGGCGGGCGGGCCGCGCTGCCGGGACGGGAGGCGGGGTGACCGACGGCCTGGAGTCCCGGGTGTTGCTGGCCCCGCTGGACGGCTCCACCGGACCGCTGCTGCGCATCGCCGACGACCGGCTGGACCCCGGCGCCGGGTACGGCACCCACGCGCACGCCGACGTCGACGTCGTCGCCGTGCTGGTCTCGGGTTCCCTGGCGCACAACTGGGGCGGCCGCGTCACCCTGCGCCCCGGTGACGTGGCGGTGCTCCGCGCGGGCAGCGGGCTCACGCACGACGAGGTCGCCGGGGCCGACGGCGCCCACGTGCTCCAGACGTACCTGCGGGCCGCCGTCGTCGGGGAGCCGCCCCGGCACGGCGTGGTCCGGTGGGCCGCCGACCGGACCCGGGGCTGGGTCGACCTCGACCGCCCGGACGCCCGGCTGTGGGTGGCCCGGCTGCGCGCGGGGGAGACGGTCGAGCCACCGGAGGGGCTGCGCGTCGTCGCCAGCCGGACGGCGGTGACCTCGGGCGACCGGGGCACGGTCACCGGCCCGGCGACCGTGCTGGTCTGGCAGCTGGACGCTGCCCGGCCCGCGTGGGCCCAGGACTGAGACGCGTCCCGGTGCTGAGCCGTGCTACAGACTGTGCCGGTGACCTCCGCCGCTGAGCTCCTCGCCGCCGCCCGCGCCGACGCCGACCGCACCGTCGACCTCCGCCGCCGCCTGCACCGCCGTCCCGAGGTGGGGCTGCAGCTGCCCGAGACCCAGGCGATGGTGCTCGAGGCGTTCGCCGACCTGCCCGTCGAGGTCAGCACCGGCACGTCGACGACGTCGGTGGTCGCAGTGCTCCGCGGCTCCCGGCCGGGCCCCTCCTACCTGCTGCGCGGCGACATGGACGCCCTGCCGCTGCAGGAGGACACCGGCCTGGACTTCGCCTCCGAGATCGACGGCGCGATGCACGCCTGCGGCCACGACACCCACGTCGCGATGCTGCTGGGCGCGGCCCGGCTGCTAGCCGAGCGGCGCGAGGAGATCGCCGGCCAGGTCGTCTTCATGGTCCAGCCGGGGGAGGAGGGGCACCACGGCGCCCGCTTCATGCTGGAGGAGGGCCTGCTCGACGTCGTCCCGGAGGCGCCGGTGACCGGCGCCTTCGCGCTGCACATCAGCACCTCGTTCCCGACCGGCACGATCAACGTGCGGCCCGGGCCGATGATGGCCGCCGCCGACCACTTCCGGGTCACCCTGCGCGGCGCCGGCGGCCACGCCTCCACCCCGCACGTCACCGCCGACCCCATCCCGGTCGCGGCCGAGATCGTGCTGGCGCTGCAGTCGATGGTCACCCGCCGTGTCGACGTCTTCGACCCCGCCGTCGTCACCGTCGGGCACATCAGCGCCGGGACGACGAACAACATCATCCCGGCGACCGCGTTCCTCGAGGGGACCATCCGGACGCTGTCCGCCGAGCGTCGCGCCGACGTCGTCGCCCGGGTCCAGCGCATCGCCGAGCGCATCGCCGACGCCCACGAGCTGGTCGCCGAGTTCGAGCGGGTCGAGGGCTACCCGGTGACCGTCAACGACGCCGTCGTCGCCGGCCAGGTCGAGGCCGTGGCCGCGCAGCTGCTGGGCGCCGAGGCCAGCGTGCCGATGCCCGACCCGCTGATGGGCGCCGAGGACTTCTCCTACGTCCTGGAGCGGGTCCCCGGCGCGATGGCCTTCCTCGGCGCCTGCCCGCCCGACCTGGTCCCCGACGAGTCCCCGGGCAACCACTCGAACCTGGTCGTCTTCGACGAGGCGAGCTTCCCCGCCGGGGTCGCGGTGTACGCCCAGATGGCGCTGCAGGCCCTGCGTCCCTGACCCGGCCCCGGTGAGCGTGGATCAGGGTCCCTGATCAGAGTCCGTCCTCCTGCACGAGATGTCGTCGAGGAGGACGGACTCTCGTCGGGGAGGACGCCGAGCTGTCAGGCGCACGCGGCTCGTGCAGCCGGGACGCGGGGCGCCCGACGGAGCCCACCCCGCCACTGCTCCACCCGGTAGCGGCGCGGTCCGGCCGCAGGCCCAGCCGCGAGCAGGGCGCGGATCCGCTCGGCCTTGGCGGGCCACGGGGTGAACAGGTCCGCCGGACGGACCCGGACGCCGCGCAGGTCGAGGTCCAACAACGAGTCGTGCCGTGCCTTCTCGGCCCACAGCGCCTCGGCCGGCGTCCGGCCACCCCACGGGTCGTCGGTCTTGACCCGCCCGTCGCTCTCGACGAAGACCCCGGCGTCGTCGAAGAGCATGTCGACGACGCCGACCAGGTGCCCGCCCACGAGCACCGCCGCCTGGAGGACCGGCTCGGGCAGACCGGCTGCGCCCACGGCCAGCCGGGTCAGCGTCTCGTGCGGGGAGTGTGCGCCCACCCGCGCCAGGCCGGCCGCTCTGGCAGCCTGCCCGATGGCTGGCCAGTGGGACTGTCGGAGGACCGCGGCCGTCAGGTCGGCCCGGGTCGAGCGGCCGTCGGCCAGCGCGTCGTCCATGGCGATGACGCCGTCCTGGACACCCCACTCCCGGGCGCAGTCGACCAGTGTCCGGGCCAGGGACGTCGCACGGACGGCGCCCAGGCGGACGACGTCCCCCGGTGGCAGGGCTGCCTCCGTGACCCGGTACCCGCGGCCGGTCCGGAACTGGGCGGGGTGCGTCAGCCGCACGGTCGTGTCGGCCGAGCTGGGGACGATCAGCCCGTGCAGCCGTGCTGCCGACGCGTGGCTGACGGTCACCCCCTCGCCCAGCCTCAGGACGGCGGCCGCGCACTCGAGTCGGTGTCCGTCGCCGTCACTCGATGCCGACCGCCAGGTGTCGCCGGTCGTGTAGACGCCGTACCGGATGCGCCACCACTCACCGGACCGGAGCCGGGCACCGATCGCCGTCCGACCGACGCCGGCGCGCCGGGCATCAGCTGCTGCGAAGACGTCGCCGTGTCTGCTCATGGCCATGCGGATCTCGGGGTCCATGCGGGCCAGCGTCTCGGCGTCGTGCTGATCCCACGGGGCCTCGACCCCCTCGGTGGACGAGGACCCCGGGTGGGGTGGGCGGGCAGCGCCGGTGGTCTCCGCGTGCTACCGGGTGCCCTCCACCCACACGAGAGTCCGTCCTCCCGCACGACTTCTCGTGGGGGAGGACGAACTCTGGTGAACGCCCCTGATCCAAGGTCCCCGGGGCAGGTGAGCCGGGGAGGGTGGAGC
>NZ_CEEDOS010000017.1:0-91912 GCF_979256525.1 Klenkia sp. AC732
CCACCCGCCGGACCGCCCCCGTCGCCGCGCACCCGCCGGCGACCCGACGACGAGGACGGTGCCCCGGTGGAGAAGGTCGGCGACGCGGAGCTCTTCGACGTGGCCGACTCCGGCGACGGCGTCATCGACCGACCTGCGGAGCGTCGACCCGACCGGCGCCCGGGCCCGGCGATCGGTCCCGACGGCCGCGGCCGGGGCGACCGGTGACCGCGCCTCCTCCGGCGGCCGCCCCGGACCCGTCCCGACCGGCAGCCACCCCGGCCGACCAGCCCGTCGAGGCACCGCGCCCGGCGCGCACCGCGCGGCACGCCGGCCCCGCCGGTGCTGACGCCGGTGCCGTGCTGCGGGCCCCGCGGGCAGCAGCGGCACCCCAGGGCGCGGTGCTCCCGCCCCCGGCGGCAGCCCAGCACCTCGCCGAACCCGCCCCCGCATCGCGGCCGGTGCCCGGTACGGCCGCGGTGGACGCGCAACCGGCCCCTGCTGCGCTCCCCCCGATGCCCTACGGCGCACGCCGGGCAGCCGCCTGGGAGGGCACCGCCCACCAGGTCGGCAGCCCGCAGGCCGGCGACCTGCTGACCACGGTCACCCAGGACACCGGCACCGGGCTCGCCGCCGGGGCGGCGGACACCGCGGCCGCAGTGGTCGCCGAGGAGGCGGCCGCCCCGCAGGCGGAGGCCGCCGCAGCTCCCCAGGGCGCGGCCGTCGCCGCCCTGGACACCGCTGTGGCCGCGCCGGACGGCGACGTGCCGACCCGTCCCCGGCCGACCCGGCCGGTCCGCCGCCGCCGGCCGTGGACGGTCGGCGGCCTGCACGTGCTGCAACTGGTCGTCTGGGAGGCCGCGGTGGCCGCCGTGCTGACGGTGCACCGCCAGTCG
Organism: Klenkia sp. AC732; assembly: GCF_979256525.1. Taxonomy (NCBI): domain Bacteria; kingdom Bacillati; phylum Actinomycetota; class Actinomycetes; order Geodermatophilales; family Geodermatophilaceae; genus Klenkia; species Klenkia sp. AC732. Next base: position 876 of record NZ_CEEDOS010000017.1, read on the forward strand.
CCCGCCGTGCTGGTCCCGGTCGCCGTCGTCGCGACGCTCGCGGTGCTGCTCACCGCCGTCCGGGTGCGGGGCAGGTGGCTGCACCAGTGGCTGGGACTGTGGCTCCGCTTCCGGGCGCGCCGCCGCTCGGTCGCCCTCGGCGGGCCCGGCGACACCACCGCCGACGTCGCCCGCACCGTGCTGGACTCCCTCGCCCGGGGCAGCAGCCTGGGCCTGCTGAGGGTGGGCGACGACGAGGTCGGCACGATCGTGCACACGACCGGTCTCAGCGTCCTGGTCGAGACCAGCCCCGAGGGCGGCGACCCCACCGCCGAGGCCACCCGGACCCTGCCCCCGCTGACCGCCCTGCTGCCCCCCGTCGAGGACGACGACGCGACGGTCCCGGCGTTGGCCGTCCAGCTGCTGGTGCAGACCGTGCCCGCCCCGGCATGGGCGGGCGCCGACGACCCGGCGGCGTTGTCCTACCGGCAGCTCACCGGCGGCACGGTCCCGGCCCGGCGGCGCTGCTGGGTCGCCCTCCAGGTCGTCCGCCGCCCTGACGACGACGGCACCGCCGACCTGGAGGCTCCCCTGGTCAACGGCCTGCGCCGGCTGCGCCGCCAGCTGGAGCGCGCCGGGCTGCGGACCCAGGTGCTCGGGCCCGACGACCTGGCCGCGGCCCTGATCGGCGTCGCGGGCCTGGAGGCCGGCCCCCAGGGCCTCCCACGAGGCGGTGACGCGGCGTTGACCGGCGCGAGGGTCACCGAGACGTGGACCGGTTGGTCCGCCGGCACCGTCGTCCACACGACCTTCCGGCTGTTGGACTGGCCGTCACTGGAGTCCCCGGCCGGCCAGGAACTGGTCGACCGGCTGGGCACCAGCACCGCGGTGTCCACCACCGTGTCGCTGGCCGCCCGCCGGGTCTCGGCCGACCAGGTCGAGCTCGCGACCTCGCTGCGGGTCGTCCTGCCGGGGTCCGCCGCGCTGGACGACGTCACCGCACGGCTGCAGGCCGAAGCCACCTCGTGCGGTGCGCGGGTCGAGCGGCTGGACGGCCGGCAGGCCGCCGGGATGGCCGCTGCCGTGGCGTTCGGGGGGTTCCTCCGATGAGCCCCCGACCCCGGCTGCCCAGCACGGCTCCCGTGGTGCCCCAGGCGCTGGACACCCACCTCGCCGACCTGCCCACGGCCGCGGCGGTCACCCTGCGCACCGGGGGCTCCGGGGTCGTGCTGGGCACGGCACCCGACGGCGGCACCGCCAGCATCGCGCTCTTCCGGCCCGAACCCACCACCGCCGTGGCCGTCGGCGGCCTCCCGCTGGCCCAGCTGCTCGCCTTCCGCGCCCTCGCGGTGGGGGCCCAGGTGTCGGTGGAGACCCGCCGTCCCGCAGCCTGGCAGACCTTCGCCAACCTCTCCCCCGGCGCCACCGGGAGCATCGTCCTGACCCCGCACGCCGACGACGACGCCAACGGCAGCGTGCACACCCCCCGCCTGCTGGTGGTCGACGCGCAGTCCGCGGCCAGCGCCGAGCCCCGGCGGGTGGGCCGGTGGAGCACGGTGGTCACCGCGCACGACCAGCTCAGCAGCTGGAGCGCCCCCCTGCTGGGCACCTGCGACCTGTCCCTGCTGCTGTCGCCGAGCCTGGCAGAGGCCCGGCTCGCCGCCAGTGCGCTGAACCTGCCCGACGCCGCCCGTCAGCTGGCCGGGCACCCGGCGACCACCGTCGTGGTGGCACACCGTGGCGGCTGGCGGACCGTGGAGGTCGGCCCCACCGACGTCGAACGCTGGCTCATCGGGGGGCTGGAGCGCCGCTGAGCCCCCGGGTCAGTCCGTCTCGAGCAGGGCGGTGTCCTCCCGCAGTCCGCGGACGTCGTCCCGGGGCACCCAGCGCCGCCACACCCCGCGGTCCACCCGGTCGAAGCCGGCGGCACGGGCCGCCGTCCAGGACCCGCCGGTGGCCTCGACCAGGAGCTCGTCGGCCCGGTCGTCCAGGACCACGACGTCGGCCCCCCGCCAGGTGCCGACCGTGCGCACCGAGAGGACGGCGTCGCACTCCCGGGCCGGCACCGACCGCACGTGCAGCCCGGGCGCGACCTCCTCGAAGCCCTCCTCGGGAGCGACCGAGCGCAGCCGGACCCGGAGGCCCTCGACGGTGGCCTCCAACGCTGCCGGGTGCTCCTGACCGCGCCAGCGCGCCCGGTGGGTGGCCCAGCCGGTCACGGGGCGCCGCCCTCGGGAGCCGTGCCGTCAGGAGCCGGGCCGTCAGGAGTCGGACCCTCGGGAGCCGCATCCGGGTCGACCCGGACGGCCCACAGCCAGCGGCCGGCGTCCCCGTCCCACTGCGCCCGGCGGCGCTCGGTCCCGTCGGGCGCCATCTCCCAGACCTCGGCCGCGTGCGGCAGCAGCAGGCCGTGCACCCGGTACTCGCGCACCAGGGAGTCCACGTCGGCGGTGAAGCCGAGGCCGGTGAACGGCTCCTCCTCGACCACCCAGCCGCCGACGGCGTCGCGTCGCTCGTCGTCCGTGCCGCCCAGCGGGGTGCGGTGCGCCTCGGGCTCCAGCACGGGCCAGCGCAGCACCAGCAGGGCGCCGTCCTCGGCGAGCAGCTCACCGGCACGGTCCCGCAGGCCCACCGCGCCCAGCAGCGCCTCCGGGGTGCTCAGGTGTGCGGCGTCGTGCAGGTTGTGCACGTAGCCCGACACCCGGCCCGACCGGGTGTTGATCAGCTCGAAGAGCTCGTCGGCGCTGATCGGCCGCTGGACCAGGGTCGGCAGGGTGTCCGGTTCGCGCAGCCGGTCCTCGACCAGCGTGGGGGCCGCCAGCCGGGCCAGCGCACCGGACTCCAGGGAGAACGGGGTGCGCCGTCCGGGGTCGACGGCCAGCCCCCACCGAGGGTCGGGCCAACCGGCGGCGAGCTCGGCGAAGCCCAGCACCCGGGCCCGGGTGGCGGCCCCGCCGGTGGCCTCGACCATGGCCTCCACGGAGGTGAAGGCGAGCACCCAGGTCCGGTCGGGACCAGCCACGGTGGCCCAGGCCGCGGGCTCCCGGCCCTCGGCTGCGGCCTCGGTGACCGGCAGGGCCAGCTCCGCACCGCGCAACAGCTGCAGGCAGGACACCCGGTCCCCGGCAGCCCACAGCTCGCCCAGCTGCTCCTCGAGGGTCGGTTCCGGCACCGGGCCAGCCTAGGGCGCTCTCGGTAGGGTCGCGGGACAGCCACCATCCCGACCCGGCGGAGCGATGACCACGACGTTGCAGGTGTCCACCGACCGGCCCGGTACCTACCCCTCGGTGCGCGAGGCCCTGCTGGACGCTCCCCCCGGCGCCACCCTGGTCGTCGACGCCGGCAGCTGGGCGGAGTGCTTGGACGTCGTCGACCGGGAGGTCACCGTGCAGGCTGCCGACGGCGCGGTCGTCGAGATCGTCGGGGACGGCGGGTACGACCCGACCGTCCGGGTCCGCGGTGGCCGGGTCACCCTGCGCGGCCTCGTCCTGCGGGCCACCGAGGCCGCCGCCGTGGACGTCGCCGACGCCGACCTGGTGCTCACCGACTGCACCCTCTCGGCGACGTACGGCGCAGGTCTGCGCGCCGCCGACCGCGCCCGGCTCACCGTGGCCGACTGCACCGTCGAGGCCGCCCAGCAGGGCCTGGTGCTGGAGGACTGCAGCGGCACCCTCGAACGGACCACCGTGCGTGGCAGCGCCGACGACGCCGTCGTCCTGCGGCTGGGCGCCGAGCCGGTGCTGCGCGACTGCACCGTGGAGGGTGCCGGGCACCGTGGCGTGTACGTCTACCAGTCCGCCCGGCCGACGCTGGAGAGCTGCGAGGTCTCCGGCACCACCGCGGAGGGCGTCGTCGTGGCGCAGGGGGCCCGGGCGTCCCTGGTGCGGTTGCACGTGCACGGCACCGGCGGTGCCGGCGTGGTCTTCGACGCCGGCACGTCGGGCCGGGTCGAGGCCTGCCGGCTGGAGTCCACCCCCGGGCTGGACGTGGCCGAGGGGGCCGAGGTCGAGGTGGTCGAGGCGCCGGCGGCCGCGGCAGCCGGGGTCGGCGCCTCCGACAGCGGCGGCGGGGACCCCGAGCGGGTCGAGGAGCTGCTCGCCGAGCTCGACGCGATGGTCGGGCTGGAGGGCGTGAAGGACGAGGTCCGGTCGATCATCGACGAGATCCAGGTCAACGAGTGGCGGCGCAGCGCGGGGCTCGCGGTGGGCGGCTCCAGCCACCACCTGGTCTTCGCCGGTGCACCCGGCACCGGCAAGACCACGGTCGGCCGCATCTACGGCCAGCTGCTGGCCGCCCTAGGCGCGCTGCCCGGTGGCCCGCTCAAGGAGGTCTCCCGGCGGGACCTGGTGGGGCAGTACATCGGGCACACCGCGGAGAAGACCGCGGCCGTGTTCGACGAGGCCGCCGGTGGCGTGGTCTTCCTGGACGAGGCCTACACCCTGACCCGGCAGGCCGGCGGGGGCGGGAACGACTTCGGTCAGGAGGCGGTCGACATGATCGTCAAGCTGATGGAGGACCGCCGCGACACCCTCGCGGTGATCGCCGCCGGTTACACCGCCGAGATGGTCCAGTTCCTGGACGCCAACCCCGGCCTGGCCTCCCGGTTCGTCAAGACCGTGGAGTTCGAGAACTACGGCGCCGACGAGCTCACGCTGATCACCAGCCGGATGGTGTCCTCGGGGGACTACCGGCTGGACCCCGAGGCCGAGCCGGTGCTGCACGAGCACTTCGCCACCGTCGAGCGGGGCGCGGACTTCGGCAACGCCCGGGAGGCCCGCAAGCTGTTCGAGAAGCTGCGCAAGATCCAGTCCCAGCGACTGCGCCGGCTCGGCGAGCGACCCACGCTCGAGCAGCTGCAGACCATCACCGCCGACGACGTCCGCGCCGCCATCGCCTGAGACGGGGACGTTGGGTCGGGGTGTCTGCCCCGCGCCTCAGGGGGTCGCGAGGGCCGCGCCGAGAGCGGAGGCGGCCAAGCGGGTCGCCGCGGCACGCGTGTGGCTCTCGAGTGCCTCCAGCTGCAGCCTGCTGCCGGTGGCCAGGTGCCGGTCGGCGGGCACGGTGAGGAAGTCCCCTGCCATCCCGGCGAACCGCTCGCGCGCGGCTCCGACGTCGACGGCGCCACCGGGCGACACGTTGGTGACGGCGACGATGCTGCGGTCGGCCAGGGCCTCGAAGCCGGACTGACGCAGCCAGCGCAGGACGTTGTGACTGGCGAGCAAGCCGTCGACGCTGGGGGACGTGGCCAGCACGAGGCTGTGGCAACCGCTGACGACCCGGCGCATCAGCGGCGTCGCCAGGCCCGCGCCGCAGTCGGTGACCATCACCGCGAAGTGCTGGAAGACCGCGTTCATGGCCCGGACGTAGACGTCCTCGGTCAGCCCGGCACTCTGCTCGGGGTCCCGCCCGCTGGGCAGCACCCAGGCGCCGTCCGCCGAGCGGGCCAGGGCGCCGGCGAGCACGTCGAAGCGGCCGGGGTCACCGGCGGTGGCCAGTTCGTGCGCCGAGGCCTGCAGCGGCACCCCGGTGCGCAGCGCCAGGGAACCGAAGGTGGTGTCGGTGTCGAAGAGCAGCACCGGGTCCCGGCGGGACCGGGCCAGTGTGCTGGCCAGCAGCACCGACAGCGTGGTCTTGCCGACCCCGCCCTTGAGCGCGATGACGCCGATCCGCCGGGGGGAGGGCACCGGCGCCGCCAGCAGAGCGGTCCAGGCCGCGACGTCGGCTGCGCCGGCGACGGGCTCACCCTCGGCCAGGCCGCGGCCGAAGAGCCGGCGGCGCTGGGCGGGCCGGGGCGCGTCCAGGCCGGCCACGCCCGGGTCCAGGTGCGGAGCGGAGCTGGTGCCGGAGTAGGGCATCGGGGGGTGGTGCGGTGAGCTCACCGCGCTCGGACCTCCGTGGACTCCATGCGGTCAAGATACGACGCGCAGGCGCATCGCAGCCCGGGACCGGCCGTGTCTCCCCCGGTCGGGTCGTTCTCACCCGGTGACGGCGTCCGTAGCCTGCTCACCATGCGCCTCCGCACCCTCGTGCCCGCCACCCTGTCCGCTGCGGCCCTGCTGCTGCTGCCCGCCTGCGGCGGCAGCGACGACTCCGCGGACGCCTCCTCGTCGTCCGCGGCGAGCACGTCGTCCGCCCCGCAGTCCTCCGAGCCCGCGGACGCCGACACCGAGGCGTTCTGCACCGACGCCCAGGCCGCGCTGACCTCCATCCAGGGCGCCATCACCGCCACCGCCAGTGACCCCACCCAGGCCTCGGCCGCCTTCCAGCAGGCCGCCGACGAGCTGGCCGCGGTCACCCCGCCGGACGAGATCGCCGACGCCTGGCAGACCCTCGGGGACAGCTTCCAGCAGGTCGCCGACAACACCGCCGGCGTGGACATCAGCACCCCGGAGGGCCAGGCCCAGTTCCAGCAGGTGCTCGACGGCCTCGGTGCCGAGGCCGACCCGGCCTCGACGGCCACCGAGACCTACCTGACCGACAACTGCGGCATCACCGACCTGACGCCGGCACCGACCAGCTGACCCCCGGCGGTCAGCGACCGTCGACCAGGACGCGCAGCCGGGCCATCCGCTCGTGCACCTGGTCGACGGTCTCGGCCGCGCCGTCGGACACCAGCCGCGCCCCGTCGGCGACCAGCTCCCCGCCGGACCAGACCGCGTGCAGGTTCCGCAGTGAGCAGGCCAGCACGTAGGTGGCCACGGCGTCCCACACCGGGCCGGTGTCGGGGTCGCGCGGGTCGACGACGAGGAAGTCGGCGAACCGGCCCACCCGCAGGCTGCCCACCCGGTCGTCGATGCCCAGGGTCTCGGCCGAGCCGCGGGTCGCCAGCACCAGCATGTCGTGCACCGGCATCGCCGCGGGGTCCTTGTAGGTCGCCCGCAGCAGCGAGATCCCGGTCCGCATGTTGGCGAAGGGGTCCGAGACGTCGGTGCAGGACTGGTCGTCCAGCCCGATGCCCACCCGCATGCCCGCGGCACGCATCTCCGGGATGCGGGTGACACCGCTGGCCAGGCGCCCGTTGCTCATCGGCTGCCAGCTCACCCCGCAGCCGGCCTCGGCGGCCTGGGCGATGATCTCGTCGTCGGTCTGGATGAAGTGCCCGAAGACGACGTCGGGGCCCAGCACGCCGGCGTCCCGGTACCAGGCGAACTTCGAGCGCTGCAGCTCCACCTCGTGCGGGGTCTCCAGCAGGTGCGGCTGGTTGAGCATCCCGTGCCGCTGCATGGCGGCCAGCTCCAGGTCGGCCGCCGTCGCCTCCGGCGCCCACTGCACGGAGCCCGAGACCGCCAGGCCCAGCAGCAGCGCGGGGTCGGTGTCGGCGGCCATCGCGACCACCTCGTCGAGCTGGGCCAGGGAGTCCGCGTGCGGGACGGCACCCTGGCCGAGCATCAGGCTGTGCACAGAACGCAGCCCGGCGTCGACCCGGGCGCGCAGCTGGGCGTGCTGGTAGGCGCTGTCGGGCAGCGCGGCGGAGAACGACGCGACGCCCGCGGACTCCCGCTCGAAGGACAGGTTCGGGTCGGTGAAGTCGAAGGCGGTGGTGATCCCGTTGCGCAGGAAGTCCTGGCTGCCGTGCCGGGTGAACCAGTACACGTCCTGCGCGTCCCCGGCGTCGGTGTACCGGGTCATGCCCTCGATCCAGCCGTAGAGCGACTGGTCGGCGGCCAGCCCGCGGCTGGCCGAGGTGAACAGGTGGCTGTGCGCGGAGACGAAGCCGGGCCCGACGAGCGCGCCACCGACGTCCAGGGTCCGGTCGGCGGTCACCTCCGGGCCCGGGTCGCCGGCCTCCACGGCGGTGAGCCGGCCGTCGTCCCCGACGGTGAACCAGCCCCGGAAGGACGGCGGACGGTCGGGGTCGCAGGTCAGCAGGACGGCGTTCGTCACGAGCAGGCGGGTCACGCCGCGATGCTCACCCGCGCGCGTTGCGGGGCCGTGACGATCAGGGGTCAGGCCAGTCGCCAGCTGTCCCCGGCGCCGCGCACGACCTGGCCCTGCGCCGACAGCTTGGCCAGCGTGGCCCGGGTGGACTGCGCCGCGGCCGGCCACACCTCGCGGGGCACCGCGGCGTAGACGTGCGTGACCAGCTCGTCCACGGTCTGCGCGCCCGGCAGCAGCGCGTCGACCAGCTGCCACTCCCGGTACGCCCGGTGGGCGGCGTAGAAGCCCAGCACCGCACCGACGTCCTCGGTGAGCTCCGGGCCGTGCCCGCAGTACAGCGCCGAGGGACCCAGGTCGTGCACCCGTCGCAGCGAGTCCAGGTAGGCCAGCACGTCGCCCTCGGGGTGGGTGACCACCGAGGTGCCGCGGCCCAGCACGTGGTCCCCGACCAGCACCGCCCCGGACTCCAGCCGGAACGCCAGGTGGTCCCGGGTGTGCCCCGGGGTGCCGACGACGCCCAGCACGGTCCCGGCCAGCTCCACCCGGTCGCCGTGCTCCAACACCCGGCCGGCGTCCCCGGCGACGTCGCGGGACCCCGCGGCCACCGGGACGCCGAACCGCTCGCCCCACGGCAGTGCGGCCTCGGCGTGGTCGCCGTGGTGGTGGGTGACCAGCACGCCCACCAGCTCGGCGTCTCGGTCGCGGAGCGCGTCGAGGACGGCGGCCAGGTGCTCGGCGTCGTCGGGACCGGGGTCGACGACGACGGCCCGACCGCTGCCCGGGGCACCGACCAGGTAGGTGTTCGTGCCGTCCAGGGTCATCGGCGACGGGTTGGGCGCCAGCACCCGGGTCACCAGCGGCTCGAGCTCGACGGTGCCGACCATCGCGCCCGGGGCGGGCAGCGCCCAGCTGCGGCGGGGGTCCACGGGTGCGTCCACGCAGGCGACCCTAGGCCGCCGCTCCGAACGGCTCGGCGTGGCCGGAGAACACCCGTGGGGCCCGTAACCTGCCCCCATGCGCCTCTCGACCGTCACGAAGACGGCCCTGTCCGCGTCCGCCGCCCTGGTGCTGCTCACCGCCTGCGGGGGTGGCTCCGACGAGGAGCCCGCCGCGTCGAGCAGCAGCAGCGCCGCAGCGACCACCACCAGCCCGAGCGCCGAGCAGAGCAGCTCGGACGCCGACCCCGAGGCCGCCGCGTTCTGCAGCGAGGCCCAGGCGGCCCTCGGCGAGCTGGAGTCCGTGGCGAACACCGCCGACCCGACCACCATCCCCGCGCTGTTCGCCGACGCCTCCGCCCAGCTCAGCGCCATCGAGCCGCCGGCCGAGATCAGCGAGTCCTGGGGCACCCTGACCGGCGCCCTGGCCCAGGTCGTCACGAACATCCAGGGCCTGGACCTCACGACCCCCGAGGGCCAGCAGGCCTTCGTCACCGAGTTCACCACCCTGCAGACGACCTCCACCGACGCCCAGGCCGAGGTCGAGGCCTACGTGACCACGAACTGCGACATCACCGCCGCACCCACCTCCTGACCTCCGACGACAGCGGCCCGGCACCCCTCCGTGGGGTGCCGGGCCGTCGTCGTGGTGCGGGGTCGTCGTGGTGCGGGGTCGTCGTAGTGCGGGGTCGTCGTGGTGCGGGGTCCTCGTCGTGGGGGCGTCGGCTCAGCAGCCGCGGATCGTGACGCCGCGGGCCGCCATCCACGGCACCGGGTCGACCTGACCGCCGTACATGGCACCGCTGGGGTGCACCTCGAAGTGCAGGTGCGGGCCGGTGGACTGGCCCTTGTTGCCGACCTCGGCGATCTGCTCACCGGCCGAGACCCGCTCGCCGGCCGAGACGAAGTACCGGTTGACGTGGCCGTAGACGGTGACGGCGCCGTCGTCGCCACGGATGTAGACGGCCTGGCCGAAGCCGGTGGCCGCGCCGGCCCGCTGGACGGTGCCGGAGGTGGCGGCGTAGATCGGGGTGCCGATCGGGGCGGCGACGTCGACGCCGAAGTGGGTGGTGCCCCAGCGGCTGCCGTAGCAGCTGGAGGTGCGGCCGGCGGCCGGGAGGACGTAGTTCGAGCTGCCCGGGGTGATGGACCCGCCGCCGCCGTAGTCGACGGAGGGGGCACTGCGGGCGCTGCTGGTGGCTGCAGCCGCGGCGGCCGCGGCAGCCGCGGCGGCCTGCGCCTGGGCGGCGGCGGCAGCGGCCTCCTCGGCGGCCTTCTGGTCCAGCCACGCCTGGTAGGCGTTGCGGGCACCCTGCAGCGAGAGCAGCTGCACCTGGGCGGCCTGCAGCTGGGCGTCGTAGGCCTGCTTCTGGGCGGTGGCGGCGGAGACGGCGGCCTCCTGGCCGGCCACCTGGGCGTCGGCGTCGGCCTTGGCGTCGGCGGCGGCCTGCTCGGCGGTGGCGCGCTCGGCGACGGCCTGCCGGGCGGCGGAGTCCGCGTTGGCCTGGGCGACCCGGGCGACCTCGAGGCCGCCGAGGACGTCGAGCTGGTTCTCGGCGACCCAGTCCAGCATCGCGGCCTTCTCGACCAGCTCGGCGGGACCGCCGGCGTCGAGCAGGGCGACCTCGCTGGTGAGGGCGGCGCCGTTCATGTAGCTGTTGCGGGAGAAGTCGCTGAGCCGGCCCTGCGCGGCGGTGACCGAGGCGGTCGCGGTGGCGAGCTGGGCGGCGGTCTCGTCGGCGGCGGCCTGGGCCAGGCCCAGTGCCTCCTCGGCGGCCAGGTAGGCGGTGCCGGCGGCCTCGGCCTGGACCTGGACCTGCTCGAGCTGTGCCTCGGCGCTGGCGACGAGGGCGGCGATCCGACCGACCTCGGCGGCGGCGGCGTCCTGCTGGGCCTGCGCGGAGCCGATCTCGGCGTCGGAGGGGTTGCCCGGGGCGGCGGGGACGGCGAGGGCCGGGCCCGCACCCAGGGTCACCAGCGCGACCGCCAGCAGACCGACGAGCCCGCCGGTCAGGGCCCGACGGGAGCCGCGGGGGGCGGCTCCGGGTCGGTGCGTGGTGGTCGGCGTCCGGTGGTCACCGGAGGCGCGCAGCGGCTGCCGCGGCATGGTCGCTCCCTGGGGAAGAGGGATGGCGTGTGAGCCCGATCAGCGTCCCATCTGCACCACGAGTCACAGGAGCAACACGCAGAGGCAGCACAGGACTCATCAGTTGCTGTCCGCAACCCACACTGTCTGTCCCTCTCCCATCGACCCGTGACGGGTGGGACTTGAGGGACAGGAGGTGGAAATCCCTCAGGAGGGTGGGCGCTCCAGCTCGTGCGCCAGGTCCTCGAGCTCGGCCCCACCGGCCATCATGGCGGTGATCTCCTCGCGGCTGACCTCGTCCTTGCGGAAGTCGCCCAGGCTGCGGCCGCGCTTGAGCAGCACGAACCGGTCCCCCACCGGGTAGGCGTGGTGCGGGTTGTGGGTGATGAAGACGACGCCCAGCCCGCGGTCCCGGGCCTGCGCGATGTACCGCAGGACGACGCCGGCCTGCTTGACGCCCAGCGCCGACGTCGGCTCGTCCAGGATCAGCACCCGGGCACCGAAGTACACCGCGCGGGCGATGGCCACGGACTGCCGCTCACCCCCGGACAGCGTGCCGACCGGCTGGTCGGGGTCCCGGACGTCGATGCCCATCGCGGCCAGCTCGCGCCGGGTGACGTCCTTGGCGGTCGCGGCGTCGAAGCGGCGGAAGGGACCCCACCCCTTCGTCGGCTCCGAGCCCAGGAAGAAGTTCCGCCAGATCGCCATCAGCGGGATCATCGCCAGGTCCTGGAAGACCGTGGCGATCCCGGCGTCCAGCGCCTCCCGCGGGGCACCGAAGCGGACCGGGGCGCCGTCGAGCAGCAGCTCGCCGCGACTGGGCTGGTGCACCCCGGACAGCACCTTGATCAGGGTGGACTTGCCGGCGCCGTTGTCACCGAGCACGCAGGTGACCTCACCGGCCCGCACGCTGGTGGAGATGCCGTCCAGGGCGATCACCGAGCCGAAGTCCCGGCCGATGTCGCGCAGCTCCAGCAGGGGTGCGCCCTCGGGACCGCTCATCGCCGCGCCTCCGCGTAGCGCCGGATCGCGCGGTTGGTGAGCACGGCCAGCAGCAGCATCGCGCCCAGGAAGAAGTAGAACCAGTCCGAGTCGTAGCGCAGGTAGACGATCCCCTGCTGCGTCATGCCGAAGATCAGCGCACCGAGCGAGGCGCCCACGGCCGAGCCGAACCCGCCGGTGAGCAGACAGCCCCCGATGACCGCCGCGACGATGTAGATCAGCTCGTTGCCGATGCCCACGTTGGCCTGCACCGAGGTCTGCCGGACCGCGTAGACGACGCCCACGAACCAGGCCGCCCCGGCCGTGGTCATGAACAGCGTGATGGTGGTGCGGGCCGCCGGCACACCGACGTTGCGGCTGGCCACCTCGTCACCGCCGGTGGCGAAGACCCAGTTGCCGAAGCGGGTGCGCAGCAGCACCCAGGTGGCCAGCAGCGTCACCAGCACCCACCACACGACGGCGATCCGGAACGGCTGCCCGGCGATGGTGAAGGAGGAGGCGAAGACCGCCTCGGCGGACTCGAAGCCCGCGGTCGCGCCGATCCCGCCGGCGTTGACCGTGCCGGTGAACAGCTTGGTCAGCCCCAGGTTCAGCCCCTGCAGCATGAGGAACGTGCCCAGCGTGATGATGAAGCTGGGCAGCCCGGTGCGGACCACCAGGAAGCCGTTGAGCGCACCGATCGCCAGCGCGATCACCAGCGCGACGGCGATGCCCACCCAGATGCTGGTCTCGAACTGCACGCTCACGATGCCGACGGTCAGCGCCGACGTCCCGGTCATCACCCCGGCCGACAGGTCGAAGTGCCCGCCGATCATCAGCAGCGCCACCGCGCAGGCCATGATCCCCAGCGTCGAGGCCGGGTCCAGCCAGTTCGCGATGCCGGCCGGGGACAGGAAGACCGAGGACTGGGCTGCGAAGAACACGAACACGACGACGGCGCCGACCAGCGCGCCGAGCTCGGGCTTGACCAGCAGTCGCTTGAGCAGCCCGACCGAGGCCACCCGCTCGTCCGCCGGGGGGCGGGTCGGTGGCGCGTCCGTCGTCGTCACGGTCTCTCGTCGTCCTCTCGGGGGTGCTCCGGCCGGCCCGGGGTGCGGGCCGGCCGGTCGGTCAGCCGTGCGTCAGCGGGTGCCCGCCGTCGCCAGGTCGGCGATCTCGTCGACGTTCTCGCTGTCCACGATGCCCGGCCCGGTGAGGACCGGCTGCCCGCCACCCACGGTGTTCAGGTTCTGTGCGTACAGCTGCAGCATGACGACCGGCAGGTAGCCCTGCTCGAACTGCTGCTGGTCGACCGCGAAGGAGATGGTGCCCTCCTGGATGCCGGAGATCACGTCGGCGTTCAGGTCGAACGTGGCGATCTCGGCCTCGGAGCCGGCGTCGGTGGCGGCCGAGGCGGCCACCGCGGCGACGGCGGAGTTCAGCGTGAGCACCGCGTCGATGCTCGGGTCGCTCTGCAGCGAGGAGGTGATCGTCGACTCCGCGGCCGCCAGGTCGTTGATGTCGACCTGCAGCGTGGTGACGTCGGAGCCCAGTCCCTGCGAGGCGCCGTCGCAGCGCTGCTCGAGGCCGATGTTGCCCGCCTCGTGCACCACGCACAGCACGTTCGTGCGCCCGTCGGTGGCCAGCCGCTCCCCGGCGCCCTGGCCGGCGATCGTCTCGTCCTGACCGACGTGCCCGATCGCGCCGAACTCGACGGACTCGGCGGCACCGGAGTTGATCGTCACCACCGGGATCCCGGCGGCGACGGCGTCCTCGACGGCGGACTGCAGCGCCTCGGGGTTGGCCATCGAGACCACGATGCCGTCGACGCCCTGGTTCACCGCGGCCTCGATCAGCTGCGACTGCCGCTGGGGGTCGCCGTCGGACTGGTAGTCGACCTCGATCCCGAGGTCCTCACCGGCCTGGACGGCACCGTTCTGCACGACGTCCCAGAAGGCGTCGCCGGGCGACCCGTGCGTGACGACGGCGAAGGTCAGCGAGTCGCCGTCGGCACCGGTGGCCGTCGGCTCGTCACCGCCCGAGCAGGCGGAGAGCAGCAGGGGTGCGGCCAGGGCGAGGGCGAGCAGCCGCTGGGGTCGGGCCATCGTGGGGTTCCTCCGAGTGTGCGTGCGTGCGGCGGGCGCAGCGTGCTCCCGCGGGTCCGTGCCGGCGGGCGGCACTGTGGGCCCGCACGGAGTGTGCGGCACGCGCCCCGCGACCGGGACGTGCGACCCCCCGGACGGAGGACGACGCTCGATGATCCCCCGGCCGGGTCCCCCCGCGCCCGGCGGTGGTCACACCGAGACCCAGTCGTCACCGACGATCCCTAGGCTGGAGCCGTGGACGTCATGGGCTCCGGGCACGAACAGGTCGTCTTCTGCTCCGACCGGGAGTCCGGTCTGCGGGCGGTGATCGCGGTCTACTCGACCGCACTGGGGCCGGCCCTGGGCGGCACCCGCTTCTTCCCCTACGCCTCCGAGGCCGACGCCGTCACCGACGCGCTGGCCCTGTCCAAGGCGATGGCCTACAAGAACAGCCTGGCCGGCCTGGACCTCGGCGGCGGCAAGGGCGTGATCATCGGCGACCCGGCGACCGACAAGACCGAGGCGCTGCTGCGCGCCTACGGCCGGTTCGTCGAGGCGCTCGGCGGCCGCTACCTCACCGCCTGCGACGTCGGCACCTACAACGCCGACCTCGACGTCGTCGCCCGGGAGACCCGCTTCGCCCACGGCCGGTCCCTGGCGTACGGCGGGTGCGGGGACTCCTCGGTGCTCACCGCCTTCGGCGTCTTCCAGGGCATGCGGGCCGCCGCGCAGCACCGGTGGGGCTCGCCGTCCCTGGCCGGGCGCACGGTCGCCGTGGCCGGGGTGGGCAAGGTCGGGTCGTGGCTGGTCGACTCCCTGGTCGAGGACGGCGCCTCCGTCGTCGTCACCGACGTGGACGCCGCCGCCGTCGCCCGGGTCACCGCGAAGCACCCGGGGGTGCAGGCGGTCGCGGACACCGCCGCGCTGGTCCGCACCCCGCACGACGTCTACGCCCCCTGCGCCCTCGGCGGCGCCCTGGACGACGAGACCGTCGCCGTGCTGCCCGCCCAGATCGTCTGCGGCGGGGCGAACAACCAGCTGGCCCACGAGGGCACCGCGCAGCTGCTGGCCGACCGGGGCGTCCTCTACGCCCCGGACTACCTGGTCAACGCCGGCGGGGTCATCCAGGTCGAGGACGAGCGGCACGGGTTCTCCTTCGCCCGGGCCGAGGCCAAGGCGACCACGATCTACGACGTCGCCCTGCGGGTCTTCGCCGCCGCGGACGCCGCCGGGGTCACCCCCGCCGTCGCCGCAGACCGACTCGCCGAGGAGCGGATGTCCTCCGTGGGACGTCTGTCGACCATCCGACTGCCCCTCCGGCACTGAGATCCAGGCCACCCGGAGGCCTCCTGACCAGCCCGTCCGGGGGACGCGCGGGGAGGACGTGTGCCGAGCCCCGTTCCGTGACGTAAGCTCGCCCTCGGACACAATCACTCAGTCGGGGTCGCCACACGGGCCGTCCAAGCCCAGTGCTGGACGCCCGCCACTCCGTAACGAGGGGGTCGAGCCATGGGGCGCGGCCGAGCGAAGGCCAAGCAGACACGCGTGGCCCGTGAGCTCAAGTACAGCTCACCCAATACCGACCTGACTGCCCTGCAGCGGGAACTCGGTGGCCAGCCGTCGTCCTACCCCACCCAGGTGGGCAAGGACGACGCCGAGGACGACGGCGACGAGTTCGCTGCTCGGTGGGTCGACGACGACGCGGACGACGACTGGGCAGCCAGTCGCTGATCCGCTGCGCCGATCGGCCCAGCAGGACGCAACACGCAACAAGCTCACGACACCGCCGCCCCTCGGGACGGCGGTGTCGTCGTGCTGTGCGCCGACAGTCCGACCGCGGGTCGGCTCCCGACCGCCCACCAGGGGCGACCGGGAGCCCCCCTCAGCGGTAGGAGCCGACCAGCCGGGCGGGGGCGGCGGTGGGGTCGGTGCGCTCGCCGACGGTGCCGGCCACCCAGGCGGGGACGCCGCGCTCGGTGAGCAGCGCGACCGTGCGGTCGGCGACCTCGGGGGCGACGGCGGCGACCATGCCGACCCCGCAGTTGAACGCCCGCTCGGACTCGGTGCGCGGCACGCCCTGGGACTCCATCAGGTGCACCGCGGCCGGCAGGGCCCACGTGGAGCGGTCCAGGACCGCCTCCAGGCCGTCGGGGACGACGCGGCCGGCGTTGGCGGCCAGCCCGCCCCCGGTGATGTGCGCGAAGGCGTGCACGGCGTCCACGGACAGCTCGGCGACCAGGGCCAGGCAGTCCAGCGCGTAGATCCGGGTGGGCTCCAGCAGCGTGGCGCCCAACTCCCTGTCCAGCCCGGCCGGGGTGGCCAGCAGGTCCAGCCCGGCGCTCGCGACGACGCGGCGGACCAGGGAGTAGCCGTTGGAGTGGAAGCCCGAGGAGGCCATCGCCACCACGACGTCGCCACTGCGGACCCGCTCGGGGCCGAGCACCGCGTCGGCCTCGACCACGCCGACGGCGGTCGCGGCCAGGTCGTACTCGTCGGCGCCCATCAGGTCGCCGTGCTCGGCGGTCTCCCCGCCGACCAGTGAGGCCCCGGCCAGCCGGCAGCCGGTGGCGATGCCGGTGACGATCGCGGCGATCCGCTCCGGGACGACCTTGCCGCAGGCCACGTAGTCCTGCAGGAAGAGCGGCTCGGCACCGCAGGCCACCAGGTCGTCGACGCACATGGCGACCAGGTCGATGCCCACGGTGTCGTGCCGGTCCAGCTGGCGGGCCAGCGCGATCTTGGTGCCGACGCCGTCGGTGGACGACGCGAGCAGCGGCTTGCGGTACTTCTGGGTGTCCAGCGCGAACAGCCCGGCGAACCCGCCCAGCCCGCCGACGACCTCGGGCCGGTTGGTGGCCTCCACCGCGCTCTTCATCAGCGTGACGGCGCGCTCGCCGGCATCGATGTCGACGCCGGACCCGGCGTAGGTGAACGTCACGGGCGGGTCAGCGCGTCGTCGGCGCCACCGGCGGTGCTGGGGCTGCCGGCCTGCTGGCCGGTCCACCCGCTCACCGCGCGGGCCGCAGCCCGGTCGACGTCGTCGAGCACCGGCAGGGTGCGCCGGCTGATGCCCTCGAGCACGTGCTTGCCCAGCACCTCGGGCTCGCCCAGCGGGATCGGGTACTCCCCGGTGAAGCAGGCCGAGCACAGCCGGTTGGCCGGCTGCTCGGTCGCCGCGATCATCCCGGCCTCGCTGACGTAGCCCAGCGAGTCGGCGTTGATCGAGGCGCGGACGCCGTCGACGTCCAGCCCGTTGGCGACCAGCTCGGCGCGGCTGGCGAAGTCGATGCCGTAGAAGCAGGGCCACTTGACCGGCGGCGAGGCGATCCGCACGTGCACCTCGACGGCACCGGCCTCGCGCAGCATCCGGACCAGGGCGCGCTGGGTGTTGCCGCGCACGATCGAGTCGTCCACGACGACCAGGCGCTTGCCGCGGATGACGTCACGCAGCGGGTTGAGCTTGAGCCGGATGCCCAGCTGACGGATCGTCTGGCTGGGCTGGATGAACGTGCGGCCCACGTAGGAGTTCTTGACCAGACCCAGGCCGTAGGGGATGCCCGAGGCCTCGGCGTAGCCCACGGCGGCCGGCGTGCCCGACTCCGGGACCGGGATGACCAGGTCGGCCTCGACGGCGTGCTCCTTGGCCAGCCGACGGCCGATCTCCACCCGGGCGGCGTGCACGCCACGGCCGGAGATGGTGGTGTCCGGGCGGGCCAGGTAGACGTACTCGAAGACGCAGCCCTTGGGCGAGGCGGGCGCGAAGTGCTGGGAGCGCAGACCGTCCTCGTCGATGGCGATCAGCTCACCCGGCTCGACCTCGCGGACGTAGGAGGCGCCGACGATGTCCAGCGCAGCCGTCTCGCTGGCCACCACCCAGCCGCGCTCCAGGCGGCCCAGCACCAGCGGCCGGACGCCCTGGGCGTCCCGGGCGGCGTAGAGCGTCGTCTCGTCCATGAAGGTGAAGCTGAAGGCCCCGCGCAGGTGCGGCAGCACCTGCATCGCCGCCGCCTCGACCGACAGGTCCTGCTTGGCGGCGATCAGCGCGGTGACGATGTCGGAGTCCGTGGTGGAGGAGAAGGCACCGGAGACGCCCTCGTCGGCGGCCTTGCTCGCCAGCTCCGCGGTGTTCACCAGGTTGCCGTTGTGGCACAGCGCGATGCCGGTGCCCGAGCCCGTCGTCCGGAACGTCGGCTGGGCGTTCTCCCAGGTCGAGGCGCCGGTCGTGGAGTACCGGGTGTGCCCGACGGCGAGGAAGCCGCGCAGGCTGGACAGCGTCGACTCGTCGAAGACCTGGCTGACCAGCCCCAGGTCCTTGTAGACGACGACCGAGGCGCCGTCGGAGACCGCGATGCCCGCTGCCTCCTGCCCACGGTGTTGGAGGGCGTAGAGACCGAAGTAGGTGAGCTTCGCGACCTCTTCGCCCGGAGCCCAGACACCGAAGACGCCACAGGCGTCCTGGGGACCGGAGTCGTGGGGGTCGAGGTCGTGCGTCAGCCGTCCATCACCGCGAGGCACGGGAGCGAGGGTACCGGGGCGAGGTGGACGCGCCAGCCCCGGCGGGGTGACGACGCGCTCATCCCAGCAGCTCACGCAGCCGCCACGCGTCGCGGACGGCGTTCCCCTCCCCGTCGTTGTTGAAGTAGGCGAAGACCTCCACGCCGCCGGCACGCCACTCGCCGATGCGGTCGGCCCACCAGGCGAGGTCCGCGTCGCTGTAGGAACCGGCGTAGAGGTGCTCGTGGTCCGGGCCGTGGAACCGGACGTAGGCGAAGGGCGCGGTCACCCGCAGCTCGCAGGGGATGCCGGCCCCGCTCACGACGCAGTACGCGGCGCCGTACCGGGCCAGCAGCGACCAGTCGTCCTCGTGCTGCCAGCTGGGGTGCCGCAGCTCGACCGCGACCCGCAGCCAGGGCGGCAGCTGCCGCAGGAAGAACTCCAGCCGGGCGTCGTCGCGCTGGTGGTCCGGCCGCAGCTGCACCAGCAGGACGCCGCGGCGGTCGCCGAGCTCGTGCCAGCCGGCGGCGGTCCGCTGCACCCAGGCCTCGGGCTGCAACAGCCGCCTGGCGTGGGTGAGGCCGCGGGCGGCCTTGACGCTCATCTCGAAGCCCGGGGGCAGCCGCTCCCGCCAGCCGGCGAACGTGGTGTCCCGGGGCCAGCGGTAGAACGAGGCGTTGAGCTCGACGGTGTCGAAGTGCTGCACGTAGTGCGCGAGCCGGTCCCGGGACGGCGTCCCCGGTGGGTGGAGGACGCCGTCCCAGTGGTCGTAGCTCCAGCCGGACGTGCCGACCCGGACCTCCGCCACGGCGGACCTAGGAGATGTTCCCGGTCTCCGCGGCGACGGTGGTGTCGTCGCCGTGCCCGGTGCGGACGACGGTGTCGCCGTCCAGGGTCAGCAGCCGCTCCCGGATCGAGGTCAGGATCGTCGGCTTGTCGCTGTAGGACCGCCCGGTGGCCCCGGGGCCACCGCAGAACAGCGTGTCGCCGGTGAAGACGGTGCCCAGCTCGGGGGCGTGGAGGCAGGTGCTGCCCGGGGAGTGGCCCGGGGTGTGCATGGCCACGAGCTGGGTGCCGGCGACGTCGAACGTGGTGCCCTCGACCAGGTCGTGGTCCGGGGCGGCGTCGGGGTGCACGACGTCCCAGAGCATCCGGTCGGCCGGGTTGAACCAGATCGGGGCGCCGGTGGCCTCGCGCAGCGCCACGGCGGCGGTGATGTGGTCGTTGTGCCCGTGGGTCAGCACGATCGCGCCCAGGGTGCGCCCACCGACCGCTGCCAGGATCGGGGCGGCGTCGTGGGGGGCGTCGATGACCAGGACCGTCTCGTCGTCGCCGACCAGCCACACGTTGTTGTCGACGTCGAAGTCCTGCCCGTCGAGGCTGAACACACCGCTGACCACGGTCTTGTCGATGCGCGCCGGCATCAGAACACCACGACCGAGCGCAGCACGTCGCCGTGGTGCATCTTCTCGAACGCGGCCTCGACGTCGCCGATGGCGATGGTCTCGGAGACGAAGGCGTCCAGGTCGAAGCGGCCCTGCAGGTACAGGTCGATGAGCATCGGGAAGTCCCGGCTGGGCAGGCAGTCGCCGTACCAGGAGGACTTCAGTGCACCGCCCCGGCCGAACAGCTCGATCAGCGGGAAGGTGATCTCCATCGTCGGGTTCGGCACGCCGACCAGCACGACGGTGCCGGCGAGGTCGCGGGCGTCGAAGGCCTGCTGGTAGACCGCCGGGTGGCCCACGGCGTCGATGGCGACGTCGACGCCGAACCCGCCGGTGAGCTCCTTGATCGCGGCGACCGCGTCGGTCTCCTTGGAGTTCACCGTGTGGGTGGCGCCCATGCCCGTGGCCCACTCGAGCTTGCGGTCGTCGATGTCGACGGCGATGACCTTCGCGGCCCCGGCCAGCCGGGCGCCGGCGATGGCGGCGTCACCGACACCACCGCAGCCGAAGACGGCGACGGTGTCGCCGCGGCCCACGCCACCGGTGTTGATCGCGGCACCGACGCCGGCCATCACGCCGCAGCCCAGCAGGCCCGCGGCGGTCGGGGAGGCGGCCGGGTCGACCTTGGTGCACTGCCCGGAGTGGACCAGCGTCTTCTCGGCGAACGCGCCGATGCCCAGCGCCGGGGACAGCGGGGTGCCGTCGGCCAGGGTCATCTTCTGGGTGGCGTTGTGGGTGTCGAAGCAGTACCAGGGCTTGCCCTTGGCACACGCCCGGCACTTCCCGCACACCGCGCGCCAGTTGAGGAT
The DNA here is from genome assembly GCF_979256525.1 of Klenkia sp. AC732. Classification (NCBI taxonomy): domain Bacteria; kingdom Bacillati; phylum Actinomycetota; class Actinomycetes; order Geodermatophilales; family Geodermatophilaceae; genus Klenkia; species Klenkia sp. AC732. The sequence continues at coordinate 21,567 of NZ_CEEDOS010000017.1, forward strand.
CACGAAGTCACCCACGGCGACGTTCTCCACGCCCTCGCCGACCGCGGAGACCACGCCGGCGGCCTCGTGGCCGAGCAGGAACGGGAACTCGTCGTTGATCCCGCCCTCCCGGTAGTGCAGGTCGGTGTGGCAGACCCCGCACGCCTGCACGTCCACGATCGCCTCACCCGGACCCGGGTCGGGGATCAGGATCGTCTCCAGCGAGACGGGGGCACCCTTGCTGAGGGCGACGACGCCCTGGACCTCGTACGGCATGCGGCCGAGCTTATGGGTGGTCCCCGCCGACCGCGTCCGGGCCTCCGTCCGTCGGCCAGGTGACGTTCTGGTCTCGCTCACCCTGCGATTGGTTGCAACGCGAACTACCGTCGCCTCCGGCATGGCCCGCGTCACAGCGGGCACCCAGCGTCTCCGGGGCTCGGCCCCGGTTCAGGAGGACCGTCGGTGGCTGTTCCCAGCTTCCTGGCTCGCGAGCGCATCATCGCGAAGCCGGGCTTCAACCGGTGGCTCATCCCACCGGCCGCCCTGGCCGTGCACCTGTGCATCGGCCAGGCGTACGCGACCAGCGTCTACAAGACCGCCCTGGTCGAGCACTTCGACGCCAGCCTGACCTCGATCGGCGTGGTCTTCTCCATCGCCATCGTGATGCTGGGCCTGTCGGCCGCGGTCTTCGGCACCTGGGTGGACCGCAACGGCCCGCGGGCGGCCATGTTCACCGCCGCCTGCTTCTGGTCCGTCGGCTTCCTGGTGGGCGCCCTCGGCATCGCCACCGACCAGCTGTGGCTGCTGTACCTGGGCTACGGCGTGCTCGGCGGGATCGGGCTGGGCATCGGGTACATCTCGCCGGTCTCCACGCTGATCAAGTGGTTCCCCGACCGCCCGGGCCTGGCCACCGGCATGGCGATCATGGGCTTCGGTGGTGGCGCGCTCATCGCGACCCCGCTGTCCCGCCAGCTGATGAGCCTCTACGACCCGGCCTACGACGGCACCGCGGCCACCGTGCCCAGTGGCGGCGCCGTGGCCGGGCTGTTCGTCACCCTCGGCCTGGTCTACCTGGTCTACATGATGGCCGGGGCGTTCATCGTCCGCGTGCCGGCCGACGGCTGGAAGCCCGACGGCTTCGACCCGGCCTCGGTCAAGCAGAAGTCGCTGGTCACCACCGACAGCGTGTCCGCGGCCAACGCGATCAAGACCCGGCAGTTCTGGCTGCTGTGGGTGGTGCTGTTCTGCAACGTGACCGCGGGCATCGGCATCCTCGAGCAGGCCAGCCCGATGATCCAGGACTTCTTCCGCGAGGGAGACGCCTCCACCGTCGCCGCCGCGGCCGGAGCTGGGTTCGTCGGTCTCCTGTCGCTGTTCAACATGGCCGGCCGGTTCGTCTGGTCCTCGACCTCGGACAAGATCGGCCGCAAGCCGATCTACATGGTCTACCTCGGCGTCGGGCTGCTGCTCTACGTCGCCCTGGCCACCGTCGGCAGCTCGGCGACCTGGCTGTTCGTCGTCCTGGCCGCGGTGATCATCAGCTTCTACGGCGGCGGGTTCGCCACCATCCCGGCCTACCTGCGCGACCTCTTCGGCACCTACCAGGTCGGTGCCATCCACGGCCGGCTGCTCACCGCCTGGGCCGCGGCGGGCGTGGCCGGGCCGTTGATCGTCAACGGCGTCCTGGACACCCAGGGCACCCCCGGTGAGCTGGTCGCGGCGGACTACCGGATCGCCCTGTTCATCATGGTCGGCCTGCTCGCCGTCGGGTTCGTGGCCAACCTGCTCGTGACCCCGGTCGCCAGCAAGTGGCACGAGCCCAAGACCGACACCACCCCCGCCACCCCGGAGAGGAGCGCCGCCCGATGAGCTCACCCCAGCGCACGCAGTCGTCCACCCCGACCCTGCTGATCGTCATCGCCTGGCTGCTGGTCAGCATCCCGCTGGCCTACGGCCTGGTCCGCACGGTCATCACCGCCGCCCCGCTGTTCACCGGCGGCTGACCCGCCCGGTCCACCCCGACGCCCCGTCCACCCCCGCGGTGGGCGGGGCGTCGTCGTGTGGGGGCGCCCTCAGGCGGGCGGGCCGCTGCGGAAGGGCCGCAGCGGGAGCAGCTCGGCGAGGTCGGCGCGGTTGCCGCTGGCGGCCACCCGCCCCTCGGCGACGGCCTGGTCCCAGGTCTGCAGCCCGCAGGCCATCCGCAGCCACGTGGCGGCGTCGGTCTCGACCACATTGGGCGGGGTGCCGCGGGTGTGCCGCGGCCCCGGGATGCACTGCACGGCGACGTGCGGGGGCACCCGCACCTCCACCGACCGACCGGGCACCTGCTGGGCCAGCCAGCGCGCCGTCGTCTTGACCGCGGCGCCCAGGACCGCGCGGGGAGGCTGGTCGGCCTCCCCGCGCAGCCAGGGCAGCGCGGGCAGCAGCGCGTCGCGCAGCGCCTCGGCCGGGATCGGCGGCGTCCCGGCCATCAGCTCGTCGGGACGGCGCCCGTCGGGACGGCACCGACGGTGGCCTCGGGTGTGTCGAAGAGCGCCGGGAGCGTCGTCGACCAGGTGGTGCGGAGCTCGGCGAGCGGCAGCTCGACCAGCCCCTCCACGACGAGGGCGTCCCCGCCGGTGGTGCCCAGCTCGGTCGCCGGGACCCCGCGCCCGCGGGCAGCGGCCAGGACCGTGGCCGGGTCCGAGGTGGTGACGACGGCGCGGGCCACCGACTCGGAGAACAGCGCGGCCGTGGCGTCACCGCGGACCGACACCGTCGCACCGACGCCGTACCGCAGCGCGGACTCGCTCAGCGCCTGGGCCAGGCCGCCGTCGGAGAGGTCGTGCGCGGAACTGACCAGCTCGTCGGCGGCCAGGTCGGCGAGCAGCTCGCCCAGGGCGCGCTCGGCGTCCAGGTCCAGCTGCGGCGGGAGCCCGCCGAGGTGGCCGTGCACGACCGAGGCCCAGGCGGACCCGCCGAACTCCGGCCGGGTCTCCCCGAGGAGCACGAGGGTCTCCCCCGCGGTCTTCCAGCCGCCGGACACCCGGGTGCGGACGTCGTCGTGCACGCCCAGCACGCCGATGACCGGCGTCGGGTTGATCGGCACGTCGCCGGTCTGGTTGTAGAGGCTGACGTTGCCGCCGGTGACGGGCAGACCCAGCGCGCGGCAGCCGTCGGCCAGGCCGCGGACGGCCTCGGCGAACTGCCACATGACCTCGGGCTCCTCGGGGGAGCCGAAGTTCAGGCAGTTGGTGACGGCCAGCGGGACGGCGCCGGAGACGGCGACGTTGCGGTAGGCCTCGGACAGGTTGAGCTGGGCGCCGGTGTAGGGGTCCAACCGGGCGAAGCGGGCGTTGCCGTCCAGGGCCAGCGCGATGCCGCGGTGCGTGTCCTCGTCGATCCGGACGACGCCGGCGTCCTCGGGCTGGGCCAGCACGGTGTTGCCCTGGACGTAGCGGTCGTACTGCTCGGTGACCCAGGACTTGTCCGCGCCGTCCGGGCTGCCGACGACGGCCAGCCAGTCCGCGCGCAGGTCGGTGGACTCGACCGGCGGGACGGCGGCCTGCAGGGCGTCCAGGTCGGCCGGGCGGGCCATCGGGCGGTGGTAGACCGGGCCGTCCAGGGCCACGGTGCGCGGCGGGACGTCGACGATCTGCTCGCCGTGCCAGTCGACGGTGAGCCGGGTGCCGTCGGTGACCTCGCCGATGACGGTGGCCAGCACGTCCCACTTGGCGCAGACGGCGAGGAACTGCTCGACCTTGGCGGGCTCCACGATCGCGCACATGCGCTCCTGGGACTCGCTCATCAGGATCTCGGCGGCGGTCAGCGTGGAGTCCCGCAGCGGGACGGTGTCCAGGTCGACGTGCATGCCGCCGGAACCGGCCGCGGCCAGCTCGCTGGTGGCGCAGGACAGCCCGGCACCGCCGAGGTCCTGGATGCCGGTGACCAGGTCGGCGGCGAAGATCTCCAGGCACGCCTCGATGAGCAGCTTCTCGGTGAACGGGTCGCCGACCTGGACGGCGGGGCGCTTGGCCGGGCCCGCCGCGTCGAAGGTCTCACTGGCCAGCACCGAGACCCCGCCGATGCCGTCGCCGCCGGTGCGGGCGCCGAAGAGCACGACCTTGTTGCCCACGCCCTCGGCCTTGGCCAGCCGGACGTCCTCGTGCCGCATGACGCCGACGCACAGGGCGTTGACCAGCGGGTTGCCGGCGTAGCAGTCGTCGAAGAGCAGCTCCCCGCCGATGTTGGGCAGGCCCAGGCAGTTGCCGTAGCCGCCGACCCCGGCGACCACGCCGGGCAGCACCCGGGCGGTGTCGGGGGCGTCGGCGCGGCCGAAGCGCAGCGAGTCCATGACGGCGACCGGGCGGGCGCCCATGGTGAGGATGTCCCGGACGATGCCGCCGACGCCGGTGGCCGCGCCCTGGTAGGGCTCGATGTAGCTGGGGTGGTTGTGCGACTCGACCTTGAAGGTCACCGCGTAGCCGTCGCCGACGTCCACGACACCGGCGTTCTCGCCCATGCCGACCAGCAGCGCCTCGCTGCGGGGCAGGTCGCCGAAGGTGCGCAGGTGGACCTTGGAGGACTTGTAGGAGCAGTGCTCGCTCCACATGACCGAGTACATGGCCAGCTCGGCGGTGGTGGGCCGGCGGCCGAGGATCTCGCGGATCCGGGCGTACTCGTCCTCGCGGAGCCCGAGCTCGGCCCAGGGCTGCGGCTCGTCGGGGGTCTGTGCTGCGTGGGAGACGGTGTCGACGGTCATGCGGAGAGGACTCCCTGGAGCACCGAGGTGAAGAACCCGAGCCCGTCGACCGAGGGCCCGGTGAGGTCCTCGACGGCGTGCTCGGGGTGCGGCATGAGGCCCACGACGCGGCCGTCGGCGCTGGTGACGCCGGCGATGTCGCGGGAGCTGCCGTTGGGGTTGCCGCCCACGTAGCGGACGACGACGCGGCCCTCGCCCTCGAGGGCGTCGAGGTCGGCGTCGGAGCCGACGTAGCGGCCCTCGCCGTTCTTGACCGGGACGACGATGGTCTGGCCCTGCTCGTAGGAGGAGGTCCAGGCGGTGTCGGCGCGCTCGACGAGCAGGCCCTGGTCGCGGTTGCGGAAGTGCAGGTGGCTGTTGCGGGTGAGGGCGCCGGGCAGCAGCCCGGCCTCGCACAGCACCTGGAAGCCGTTGCAGATGCCCAGCACGGGCAGGCCCTGGCGGGCCCGGTCCACGACGGTGCGCATCATCGGGGCGCGGGCGGCGATGGCGCCGGCGCGCAGGTAGTCCCCGTAGGAGAACCCGCCGGGCAGCACGACCGCCTCGACGCCGGCGAGGTCGTCGTCGGCGTGCCAGAGGGCGACCGGTTCGGCCCCCGCCAGCCGGACGGCGCGGGCGGCGTCGACGTCGTCGAGCGAGCCCGGGAAGGTGATGACGCCGATGCGCACGCTCAGACCCCCGGGGTGGGGTCGAGGTGCAGCTCGACGTCCTCGATGACCGGGTTGGCGAGCAGGGTCTCGGCGATCTCCCGCAGCTGAGCGGCGTCGGGGGTGCCCTCGACGTCGAGCACGAAGTGCTTGCCCTGCCGGACGCTGGTCACCCCGCCGTGGCCCAGGCGACCGAGGGCGCCGAGCACGGCCTGCCCCTGGGGGTCGGAGATCTCTGGCTTCAGGACGACGTCGACCACGACACGAGGCACGACCAGGAGGGTACCGGGGCCTGGACCGGCGTTTCCCCGGTGCGTACGGCGGCCCGGGACCCCGACTCGTCGACGGAGTTCGCCGTTCGAGTGTGTTTCGGAACCCTGCCTGCCGATAGCGCTCGGGAGACGACCGGACGATCACGTTCCGGTGCACACCAGTCCGAGGAGTCCAGTGAACCTGCGCAAGCGATCCGGCGTCCTCGCCCTGCTGCTCGTCGCCATGCTCGGCGGCGGGGTGGCCTTCGCCGCCTGGATGGTCAGCGGCGGCGGGTCCGTCAACGGCGTGGCCGGGACGACGGTGGACTTCGCCGTCGTCGCCAGCACCCCGGCGTCCTCCCTGCTCTACCCCGGCGGGACGGCCGACCTGGCCGGCACCGTCACCAACCCCAACGGCTTCCCGGTGCGCATCACCCAGGTGGTCCTCCAGACGCCCACCACGAGCTCGGGCACCTGCACGGCCGGCAACATCACGCTGCCCCGGACCACCATCACCGGCCTGGCGATCGACGTGCCGGCGAACTCGACCACCACGGTGCTGACCCTGCCCGCCGCCGTCTCGATGCTGCCCACGGCCGCGGACGGCTGCAAGCAGGTGACGTTCACGGTGCCGGTCACCGCCACGGGCACGACCCTCCCCGTCTGACGTGCGGCGGGGAGCTCCCCGGTGGGGAGGGGTGCGGCCGTGAGCGGACGGCACCGCCGGGGCACGGGCCGCCGCGGGGCGGGACGGGTGGCGGTCCTCGGGACCGCGCTCGCCCTCCTGTTCGGCGGCACCGGGGCCGCCTGGGCCGCGTGGAGCGCGTCGGGTGGGGGCGCCACGCAGGCCAGCGCGGTCACCCCGGTCGCCCTGACCGTCACCGCGGTGCCCCAGGGCAACCCGGTCTTCCCGCGCACCGGGACCACGTACGCCAACCCGCTGACCGGGACCATCGGCTTCACGATCACCAACGCCAACCCCTACCCGGTCTCGCTCACCACGCTGACCCTGGGCAACGGGGTGGCCGCGGACCAGACGGCGTGCCCCGCCGGGAACGTGCTGCCGGTGGTGACGACGATCGACCGCTCCGGCGTCGCCGCGATCGTGGTGGCCGCCAACTCCACCAGCACCCCCGTCGTGCTGACCGGTGCGGTCTACATGCGGGCCGAGGCCCCCGGCGGCTGCGCCGGAGCGACCTTCACCGTGCCCGTGACGCTGTCGGGCACGTCGCTGTGAGTCGGCCGACCCGGCCGACGCGGCCGACCCGGAGCCCGCGCCGTGCCCTCGCCGCCGTCGTCGGCACCGCGGTCCTGCTGGTCGGCGGCGCCACCGCGTCCCGGGCGTCGTGGGCCGCGAGCACGGCCGTCGGGAGCTCGGCCTCCGTGGTCGCCGCGACGGTCCCCTCGGTGGCACCCGTCGTCGCCAAGCGGACCGACGGGACCCTCGGCTTCTCCGTGGCGGTGTCCTGGACCGCGGTGACCGTGGAGGGCACCCCCGTCCGCGGGTACGAGGTGGCCCGCTACGTCACCCCGCTGCTCGGCACCCCGACCCGCACCCCCGGCTCCGGAGCCTGCGACGCGGTCCTGACCGTCACCTCCTGCCTGGACACCGGCAGCCTGCTGGGCCTCGGCGGCGCCCTGACCTACGTCGTCACCCCGGTCTTCGCGACGAACTGGCGGGGCACGCCGGCGCCCTCGAACACCGTGTGACCGGGCCGCCGCGCCCCCCGTCAGCGGGAACGCCCGGTTTCGGGGCGATTCCGGGTCGGTCCTGCCGATGGATCCCCCGACGACGCCACCGAGGCGGAGCGGAACAGGTGGGAGCAGGCACGTGACCGACGTCCAGGCTCCCGGCCTGTCCCGGCCCGAGAGCGGCGGCACCGTCGAGGTGGTCGTCGACGGGTCCACCACGCTCGCGCACAGCACCGTGGAGAGCAGCCTCGAGCAGGAGCTGGTCCTCGAGGTCGGCGTCGACGCCTCCGGTCGCCGGGTGCGGCTGTCCCTGGGCGCGGAGGTGTCGGTCTGGTGGAGCCCCACCGACGTCCCGGTCCGCTGCCGGCCCTACCAGGTCGCCGACGTCCGGGGCGGGACCGTGCCGACCTGGCGGCTGCGCCCGCTCGGCCCGGCCGACGACGGCGACCGCCGCTCCAGCCCGCGCGCCCCGCTGCACGTCCCGGTCGGGCTGGCCATGCCCTCGGGGATGCTGCTGGGCGAGACCGCCGACGTCAGCGAGGGCGGCCTGCGCGCCGTCTTCGTGGCCGAGCCCACCGTGGGCTTCGGCGACGTCGTCCACCCCCTCCCGGACGCCGGGGAGCGCGCCATGATGGCGATCGTGCTCGACGGCACCCGGGTCGAACTGCGCTGCCGGGTCGTGCAGCGCCAGCGCCTGGCCGACGGACGACGCACCCTGCGGGTCGCCTTCGAGGACCTGCCCGACGACGTCCGGGCCCGGCTGCGGTCCGCGACCGCCCTGGAGATCGGCCGCCGCGCGGCCCGGGTCTGACCCCCGCACACCCACCCACCGACCCCGCACCGCGGCCGGCCGCCGCCGGACACCACGAGAGGACCCACCTTGGGACTGGCCAGCGCGATCGGCCGCGACCGACCCGACAGCGGTGCCCGGCTCACCGTGGTGGTCGACGACGCCCGGATGTCGAGCCAGACCCGCTGGTCCAGCGAGACCGAGCTGACCGCGGCCGTCGCCCGCACCCGGGACGGCCGGCGCGTCCGGCTGGCGCTGGGCAGCGAGATCACGCTGTGCTGGTCCCACCTCGACGGCGTCCGCAGCCGCCGCTACCAGGTGGTCGACGTCCTCGGCGGCGGCGACCCGCAGTGGCGGCTGCACCCGCTGGCCCCCGCCGAGAGCGGCAACCGCCGCTTCGCCCCGCGGGCCGACGTCGCCGTCCCGGTGGGCGTGCAGGGTGACGCCGGCCTCGTCGTCGGCACCACGCTGGACCTGTCGGTCTCCGGCGCCCGGATCGCCTTCCCCGCCAACGTCCCGGGCACCCCGTTGCGGCCGCTGCCCGACACCGGTCAGACCGCGCGCGTCGTGCTGGTCCTGGACGACGTCCGACTGGAGCTGGTCGCCGAGGTCGTGCGCCTGGACGCCCGGTCCGACGGCAGCCGCGAGATCCGGGCCGCCTTCAGCGACCTGGACGAGGCCGCCCGCGACACCCTGCGGGCCGCCGTCGACCAGCTGCTGGCCGCGCCGGTCAGCTGAAGGGCGTGCCGGTCAGCTGCTCGTAGGCGGCCACGTAGCGCTCACGGGTGGCCGCGACGACGTCCTCGGGCAGCTCCGGGGCCGGGGACCGACGGTCCCAGCCCGAGGAGGTCAGCCAGTCCCGGACGTACTGCTTGTCGTAGGAGGGCTGCGCGGCACCCGGCGACCAGGTCACCGCCGGCCAGAACCGCGAGGAGTCCGGGGTGAGGACCTCGTCGGCCAGCACCAGCCCACCGTCGGCGACGCCGAACTCGAACTTGGTGTCGGCCAGCACGATGCCCGCGGCCGAGGCGGTCTCCGCCGCCCGCCGGTAGAGCGCCAGCGTCAGGTCGCGCAGCTGGGCGGCCTGATCGGCCCCGACCAGCTCGACGGTGCGGGCGAAGGTGATCGCCTCGTCGTGCTCCCCCACGTCGGCCTTGGTCGAGGGCGTGAAGACCGGCTGCGGCAGCCGGGACCCCTCGACCAGCCCGGCCGGCAGCTCGACGTCCTGGATCGCGCCGTGCGCCTGGTACTCCACGGTGCCCGAGCCCGACAGGTAGCCGCGGGCAACGCACTCGACCGGGGCCATCTCCAGCCGGCGGACCAGCATCGCCCGCCCGGCCACCTCGGCCGGCACGTCGGTGGCGCTGAGCAGGTGGTGGGTGGCACCGAAGGCGGCCAGCACGTCGGCGAGCTGGTCGAACCACCACACCGACAGCTGCGTCAGCACCCGCCCCTTGTCCGGGATGGGGGTGGGCAGCACTGCGTCGTAGGCCGAGATCCGGTCCGAGGCGACCAGCAGCAGCCGGCCCTCGCCGGCGTCGTAGACCTCGCGCACCTTGCCCCGGGCCAGCAGCGGCAGGTCCAGGGTCACGAGAGGGCGGCCAGGCGCTCGAACAACGGGTCCAGGTTCTGCACGTACCGCTCGGGCCGGCAGATCTCGTCCAGCCGGGCCTCGTCGAGGGTCACCCCGTCGGCGTCGGCCTTCGCGCGCAGCGTCTCCCGGAACGGCGTGCCGGTCTTCCAGGTCTCCATCGCCGCGGTCTGCACCAGGGCGTAGGACTGCTCGCGGCCCATCCCGGCCTCGACCAGCTCCAGCAGCACCGAGGAGGTGTAGATCAGCCCACCGGTGGAGTCCAGGTTGGCCCGCATCCGGTCCGCGTCGACGACCAGGTTCTCCACCAGGCCGGCGGTGAGGTCCAGCAGGTAGTCGGTGGTGATGGAGGCGTCGGGCAGGAAGACCCGCTCGGTCGAGGAGTGCGAGATGTCGCGCTCGTGCCAGAGCGGGATGCCCTCCATGACCGGCACGATCGCCGCCCGCACGACCCGGGCCAGCCCGGCGATCCGCTCGGAGCGGATCGGGTTCTTCTTGTGCGGCATCGCGCTCGAGCCCTTCTGGCCCGACCCGAACGCCTCCGACAGCTCGCGCACCTCGGTCCGCTGGCCGTGCCGGACCTCCAGCGCGATCGCCTCGCAGACCGTGGCGATGATCGCCAGCGCCGAGACCCACTCGCTGACGCCGTCGCGCAGCACGACCTGGGTGGAGGCGTCCGCGGCGCGCAGGTCCAGCGCCTGCGCCACGGTGACCTCGACCGAGGGGTCGATCAGGGAGTAGGTGCCCACGGCACCGGAGATGGCGACGACGCCGACGGCGGCCCGGGCGGCGCGCAGCCGGTCCCGGGAGCGGGCAGCGGCGAAGGCCAGGTCGGCGACCCGGTGGCCCCACACGTCGGGCTCGGCGTGCACGCCGTGCGTACGGCCGACCTTGAGCGTGCCCCGGTGGGCCAGCCCGTGGTCGCGCAGCGCGGCGACCAGGCGGTCGGCCTTGGCCAGCAGCACGTCGGTGGCGTCGGTGAGCTGGACGGCGAGCGCGGTGTCCAGCAGGTCCGAGGAGGTCATGCCGTGGTGCACGTAGGCCGCGGCCGAGCGGGGCTCGGTGTTGTCGGCCCAGGCGGTGAGGAAGGCGATGACGTCGTGCTGGGTGGTCGCCTCGATCTCGGCGACCCGCTCCGGCGTGGGTGCGGGTGCGTTGCGCACCGGCTCGACGACGTCGGCGGGCACCCGGCCGGCGGCGGCGTGCGCCTCCAGGACCAGCGTCTCCACGCGGCACCACAGCTCGTACTTGTGCTGCTCGCTCCAGACACGTCCCATCTCGGGCAGCGTGTAGCGCTCGATCATGCGGGTACCTGCTCGTCTCGGTCGGTCGTTGCTCGCAGCACGGGCCCATCCTCGCGCACGGCCAGCCTCAGACCCGAACGCCCCTGCCCCCGGCAGGCTCGACCCGCCCGCTCCGCGTCACCCACCACCGCCCCACCCGGGCCCGGCACTCTCGAGGTCCCACCGTGTTGAACCGAGCCCGTTCCCTCACCGACCGGGCCCGCGAGCGCATCCGGGCCGCCCGCGAGCACGACCCGCACGCCCTGCCCGAGGGCACCGTCCTGCTGATGGAGGACGGCAGCCGCGCCGTCGTCGAGCACGTGCCCGACGACCGGCCCGGGACGCCGTCGCAGGAGCAGGGCGCCGCGGCCGCGGCGAGCGAGCGTCCCGTCGACCCCGGGGCCGACGCCGAGGACGTGCACCCCGCCGGCAGCCCGCACCCCGACGCCCCCGACGTCGACAGCCCCGGCGGTGTGAGCGGACCCCCGCGGGCCGGTGGCCGGGCCCCGCTGCCCGGCCGGGACCGCAGCCGCGGGTCGCTGCTGGCGCCCGAGGAGTCCCGCGAGGTCGTCGCCGAGGTGCCCAACGCGCTGCGGATCACCGCGGCCTGGTCCTGGCGGGCGATCGCGGTGGGCGCCGCGCTGTACCTGGTGCTGGTCGGCGCGGCCTACATCGCGGTCGTCGTCGTGCCGGTCATCGTGGCCCTGCTCCTGGCCGCGCTGCTGCAGCCCGGTGCGGCGCTGCTGCACCGCAACGGCTGGCCCCGCGCGCTGGCCGCGGCGGTGATGCTGGTGATCGGCCTCGGCGTCGTCGCCGGGATCATCACCCTGGTCGTGGAGCAGTTCGCGGCCGGCTACGACGACCTGGCCGGTCAGGTCGGCGAGGGCCTGGACCAGATCCAGCGCTTCGTCGTGGACAACCTGCCGGTCTCCCAGAGCCAGCTCAACGACGCGATCGACTCGGCGGTGACCAGCGCCCAGGACGCGATCGTGAACAACCGCGACACCCTCACCGCGGGTGCCCTCACGACCGCCGCGACCCTCGGGGAGGTGCTCACCGGCTTCGCGCTGACGCTCTTCACGCTGTTCTTCTTCCTGCTCGACGGCCGCGACATCTGGCTGTGGATCGTCGGCCTGAGCCCGGTCAACTCCGCGGCCTACATCGACGAGGCCGCCCGCCGGGCCTGGCGCACGCTGATCTCCTACGTCCGCGCGACCGTCGTCGTCGCCGCCTTCGACGCCGTGTTCATCGGCATCGGGCTGACCCTGCTGGGCACCCCGCTGGTGGTGCCGCTGGCCGCGCTGGTCTTCCTCGGCGCGTTCATCCCGATCATCGGGTCGTTCCTGGCCGGTTCGGTCGCCGTGCTGGTCACCCTGGTCGCCGTCGGACCGGTCAAGGCGCTGATCGCACTGGGCATCATCGTGCTGATCATGCAGCTGGAGGGCCACGTCCTGCAGCCGCTGCTGCTGGGTCGGGCCGTCTCGGTGCACCCGCTCGCGGTCGTGCTGGCCATCGCCGCCGGCCTGCTGGTCGCCGGCATCTTCGGCGCCCTGATCGCGGTGCCGGTGATCGCCTGCGGCAACGTCGCCGGCACGTACCTCTCGCGCCGCCACCAGGGCCCGCGGCCGCCCGAGCCGGACACCCGGCGGCACCGGGCCGCGGTGACGGCGTCGGCTAGACGGTGATCCGGCCCTCGAGGGCGGCCAGGCCGATGTCGGTGCGCCAGTGCGCGTCGGCCAGCGCGACGCCGGCGACCCGCTCGTAGGCCACCCGGCGGGCGTCGGCCAGGTCGCTGCCCACCGCGGTCACCGCCAGCACCCGGCCACCGGCGGAGTGCACGCTGCCGTCGGCGGCGACCCGGGTGCCGGCGTGCAGCACGCCCTCGCCCTCGGCCCCGGTGACGACGTCGCCCGTGCGCGGCGCCTCGGGGTAGCCGGGCGCGGCGACGACGACGGTCACCGCGGCCCCCTCGGCCCACTCCAGCGGCGGGTGCGCCGCCAGGGTCCCGGTGGCCGCGGCCTGCAGCAGGCCGGCCAGCGGGGTGCGCAGCAGGGGGAGCACGACCTGGGTCTCCGGGTCGCCGAAGCGGGCGTTGAACTCCACCACGCGCACCCCGCGGGAGGTCAGCGCCAGCCCGGCGTAGAGCAGGCCGCTGAAGGGCTCGCCGCGGCGGGCCATCTCGTCGACGGTGGGCTGCAGCACGGTGGCCAGCACCTCCTCGACCAGACCGGCCGGCGCCCACGGCAGCGGGGCGTAGGCCCCCATGCCGCCGGTGTTGGGGCCTCCGTCGCCGTCGTCGCGGCGCTTGTGGTCCTGCGCGGGCAGCAGTGGCAGCACGGTGGTGCCGTCGGTGACGGCGAACAGCGACACCTCGGGGCCGTCCAGGAACTCCTCGACCAGCACCGAGTGCCCACCCGCCAGCACGGCGAGGCCGTGGGCCAGGGCGGCGTCCCGGTCGGGGGTGACCAGCACGCCCTTGCCGGCGGCCAGGCCGTCGTCCTTGACCACGTAGGGGGCGCCCGGGGCGTTGACCGCGGCGACCTCGTCCAGCGCGGTGTGCAGCTCGGCCTCGCCGCCGATGGCCCAGGCCCGGGCGGTGGGGACGCCGGCGGCGTCCATCACGTGCTTGGCGAAGGCCTTGGAGCCCTCGATCTGCGCGGCCTGGGCGGAGGGCCCGAAGCAGGCGATCCCGGCCTCCCGGACGGCGTCGGCGACCCCGGCGACCAGCGGCACCTCCGGTCCGACGACGACCAGGTCCGCGGCCCACTGCGTGGCCAGGGCGGCCACGCCCACGGGGTCGGTGGCCTGCACCGGCAGCGCCTCGGCGAGCGCGACGGTGCCGGCGTTGCCGGGGGCGCAGGCCAGCGCGGTGACCGCGGGGTCGTCGTGGAGGGCCACGCACAGGGCGTGCTCCCGGGCACCGGAGCCGATCACGAGCACGCGCATGGTGGGGCACGCTACCGGGACGGCCGTCGCCGCAGCTCCCGCGCCCGTGCGCGCAGTCGCCCGTGCTCCAGCGCGCGGGCCTGCGCGTCGGCCCGCAGCTCCTGGCGGTGCGCCTGGGCCTGCAGCGTGCGCCAGGCGGTGTAGCGCGCCGGGTCCAGCGTGCCGTCGCTGATGCCGGCGGCGACCGCACAGCCGGGCTCCGTGCGGTGCGCGCAGTCCCGGAACCGGCAGCCGGCGGCCAGCGCGGTGACGTCGGCGTAGGCGGCGCCCAGCCCCGCGTCGTCGTGCAGTGCCAGCTCGCGCATGCCGGGGGTGTCCACCAGCAGGGCGCCGCCGGGCAGCCGGTGCAGCTGGCGCGCGGTGGTGGTGTGCCGGCCCCGGCCGTCCTCCCGGGTGCCCGCGGTGGTGGCGACCAGCTCCCCCGCCAGCGCGTTGGCCAGGCTGGACTTGCCGACGCCGGACGGGCCGACCAGCGCGGCGGTCGTCCCCGGGGTGAGCAGGGCGCCGAGGGCGTCCAGGCCCGCACCGGTCGCGGCGCTCACCGCCAGCACCTCGACGCCGACCGCGTCCTCGGCGACCGTCGCGACCCCCACCCCGACCTCTGCGCACAGGTCGGCCTTGGTGAGGACGACGACCGGGCGCGCACCGCTGGACCAGGCGACCGCCAGGTACCGCTCGACCCGCCGCAGCCGGGCCGCCCCGGTCAGGGAGTCCACGACCAGCACCAGGTCCAGGTTGGCCGCCACCACCTGGGCGTCCGAGCCGCGGCCGGCGACGGTGCGGGTGAAGGCCGAGGTCCGCGGCAGGACGGCGACCGCCCGGCCCTCGCCGACGGCGACCCAGTCACCGACCGCGACCGGACCCACCGCCCGTGCGGTGGGCAGGCGGGACTCCACGGCGCCGTCGTCCACGGTGAGCAGGCCGCGGTCGACGCGGGTGACCCGTGCCGGGCGCGTGCCGCCCGGCAGGCCGGTCGCGCGGTCCGCCGTCCAGCCCAGCGCTGCGAGGTCCTCCACGGCGGCGATGCTGCCCGCGGCCCAGCCGGCTGTCGCCCTGTTTTCAGGTGGTTGCCAGCCGGCGTTGGCCCGGGCGACACCTGGGCACGGTGTCCTGGGAGTCATGCGTGAGACCGGCCTGCGGGCCGTCCCTGCCCCGCCGCGGACCGTGCCGCGCCGGCACCCGGTGGTCGTCGGCCACCGCGGGGCGCCGGCCCACCGCCCCGAGCACACCTGGTCGGGCTACTCCCTCGCCCTGGACCTGGGCGCCGAGCTGATCGAGCCCGACGTCGTGGTCAGCCGGGACGGCGCCCTCGTCGTCCGGCACGAGAACGAGCTGTCGCTGTCCACCGACGTCGCCGCGCACCCGGGGTTCGCCGACCGGCGGCGCACCCAGGACGTGGCGGGTGAGGTCTACACGGGCTGGTTCGCCGAGGACTTCACCCTCGCCGAGCTGCGCACCCTGCGCGCCGTCGAGCGCTGGCCGCAGCTGCGCCCGGGCAACACCCGCTTCGATCGCACCGAGCCGGTGCTCACCCTGGCCGAGGTGGTCGCGCTGGCGACCTCCCGCGGCGCCCGGGTGCAGGCCGAGCTGAAGAACCCGACCTGGTCGGCGGCCCAGGGCCTGCCGATGGTCGAGCTGGTCGTCGCCGAGCTGCGCGCACTGGGCGCCACCGGCCCGGACTCCCCCGTCGTCCTGCAGAGCTTCGACGTCGAGGGCGTGCAGGCCCTGCGCGCGGCCCTCGGCGCCACCGCGCCGCCGCTGGTCCAGCTCGTCGACGGCGGGGCGGTGCACGACCACCTCGTCACCCCCGCGGGACTGCGCGGCATCAGCACCTACGCCGACGGGATCGGGCCGGCCAAGAGCCGCATCCTGACCCTCGACGACACCGGTGCGCTGACCGGCGTCACCGACCTGGTCGCCCAGGCGCACCGCGCCGGCCTCACCGTCACGCCCTGGACGGTGCGCGCGGAGAACCGGTTCCTGCCCGTGCACCTGCGCCGCGGCACCGACCCCGGCGCGCGCGGCGACGTCGGCGCCGAGACCCGGCTGCTGCTGGCCCTGGGCGTCGACGGGGTCATCACCGACAGCCCGGAGGTCGCCGTCCGGGAGCGCGCCGAGCTGGCCGCCCCCGCCCTGGCCCCGGTACGCCCCCGCGCCTGACGCACCGCACCGCACCCGCTGCCGCCCGAGCGTGGATCAGGGGCGTTCACCAGAGTCCGTCCTCCCACACCACGTGTCGTGTGGGAGGACGGACTCCGATCAGGTCCCCTGATCCACGGTCGGCGGAGGCCTCAGTCGAGCAGGTCGTGGATCAGCACGTTCTCGTCGCGGCCGGGGCCGACGCCGATCACGCTGATCCGGGCGCCCGAGAGCTCCTCCAGCCGCTTGACGTAGGCCTGCGCGTTGGCGGGCAGCTCGTCGAAGGTGCGGCAGTGCGTGATGTCCTCGAACCAGCCCGGCATCTCCTCGTACACCGGCTTGGCGTGGTGGAAGTCGGTCTGGGTCATCGGCATCTCGTCGTGCCGGACCCCGTCGACCTCGTAGGCCACGCAGATCGGCACCGTCTCCAGGCCCGACAGCACGTCGAGCTTGGTGAGGAAGTAGTCGGTGATGCCGTTGACCCGGCTGGCGTACCGGGCGATGACGACGTCGAACCAGCCGCAGCGGCGGTCCCGCCCGGTGGTCACGCCGACCTCGCCGCCCTGCTTGCGCAGGTACTCGCCGTTGCTGTCGAAGAGCTCCGTCGGGAACGGGCCGGAGCCGACACGGGTCGTGTAGGCCTTGAGGATGCCCACCACGCGCTCGATCCGGGTGGGCCCGATCCCCGAGCCCGCCGAGGCGCCACCGGCGGTCGGCGAGGACGACGTCACGAACGGGTAGGTGCCGTGGTCGACGTCGAGCAGGGTGCCCTGCGAGCCCTCCAGCAGCACCCACTCGTCGCGGTCCAGGGCGTTGCCCAGCAGCAGGCGGGTGTCGGTGATCCGGTGCTTGAGCACCTCGGCGTAGCCCGCGTACTCCTCGACGACCTCGTCGACGTCGATGGCCTTGCGGTTGTAGACCTTGACCAGGATCTGGTTCTTCTCCCGGAGCACGGCCTCGAGCTTGTCCCGCAGGATGCCCAGGTCGAGCAGGTCCTGCGCGCGGATGCCCACCCGGGCGACCTTGTCGCCGTAGCAGGGGCCGATCCCGCGACCGGTCGTGCCGATCTTGGACTTGCCCAGGAACCGCTCGGTGACCCGGTCCAGGGCCCGGTGGTGCGGCATGATCAGGTGCGCGTCACTGGAGATGACCAGCCGCGAGGTGTCCACCCCGCGCTCCTCCAGCCCGGCCAGCTCCCCGATCAGGACCTGCGGGTCGACGACGACGCCGTTGCCGATGACGGGCGTGCAGCCCGGCGTCAGGATCCCCGAGGGGATCAGGTGCAGGGCGTACTTCTCGCCGTCCGGGGTGATCACGGTGTGCCCGGCGTTGTTGCCGCCCTGGTAGCGCACGACGTAGGGGACGCGGCCACCGAGGATGTCGGTCGCCTTGCCCTTGCCCTCGTCGCCCCACTGGGCACCGATCAGCACGACAGCCGGCATCGGGTGGATCTCCTTCTCGCTGCGGTACCGGAGGCTCCCGGCTGGCAGGTGGCAGGGTATCGCTGTGCCCGTCGTCCCGTTCGACCTGCGCGGTCTGGCCCCCGGTCAGGGCCCCTCGCGCCGACACGTCGCCTCCGTCGTCGACGCGGTGACCGGCCCCGATGCCGTCGTCGCCGTCCGGGGCCCGGTGCAGGCACTGGCCGCGGTGCTGGCCCGGCTGTGGAAGACCGACCGGCTGGCCGACGTCCCCGTGGCCTGGGAGCCCGTCGACGACGCCGACTGCCGCGGACTGGCCCGGGACCTGCAGCTGGGCACCGGCACGACCCGGGAGCTGTCGCTGGTCCGCGACGACCACGGCGGGGTGCTGCTGCACCACGGCCGGATCGAGGCCGCCGGGGAGCCGCGCCGCGCGCTGGCCCGCCGGTTCGGCGCCCAGGCCCACCACGACGACGCCCGGGTCGCCGACGGCAGCATCACCCGGATCGAGGTCCGGCCACGCTGGGACGCCGTGGACAGCCTGTCGGTCGCCGTCCTCACCGTGCCGCTGCGCCGCCCGGGCCGCACGACCGGGCGGGCCCTGCAGGTGGCCTGCGACCCCGCCCGGGTGGTCCGGGACGGCGTGCCGCTGGAGCGCGACGTCGTCCGGTGGACCTGGTACGCCGACGACCGGGTGCGGTGGCGGCTCCAGCCCTGACCGGGTCTCAGCGGCCGGTCTCGGCCTCCGGGACGAGCACCGGCGCGAGCGGGGCCGCGTGCTCGGCGCCGGCCGCCCGCAACGCCGCCCGCCCCGGGCCCGCGGCGAGCACCATCAGCACCAGGCCCAGCCCGGCCAGCACCAGGACCGGCACCCCGCCGCGCAGCGCGTCCCCGCTGACCAGCGCCAGCACCGTCGGGACGACGAAGCCCGCGTACACCGGCAGGTAGAACGCCGACAGCAGCGCTCCGCGGCGGTCCGGGGGCGCGACCCGGTCGCAGACGGCGACACCCGACGTCATGCCCAGGCCCTCGCCCAGCCCGATCAGCAGGCAGGCCGGCAGCACCCACGGCCATCCCCCGGGCTGCACCGCCAGGTACCCCAGCCCGCAGCCCAGCGCCGCCAGCAGCGCGGCGAGCGGCCCGGCCCGCACCGGGCCCAGCCGGGTGGCCAGCGGCGTCACCAGGGCGGCACTGCCCTGCACCAGCAGCGCCGAGACGCCCACGAGCGCGAACACCGCCCCGAAGCCGGCGTCGGCCACCAGCAGCGGGAAGACCGTCAGCGACAGGACCGCGTAGGTGTAGACGGTCAGCCCGACCGGCACCAGGTAGGCCCAGTAGGCCCGCCGGGCCACCCGCGGCACCCCGAGCGCCAACCGGCCCGGACGACGCTCCAACACCGTCTCCGGCACCCCGCGCAGGCCCAGCAACCCGACCAGCAGCAGCACCGCCGCAGGGGTCAGCGCGACCAGCTGCGGGGCAGGCCCCCACTGCACCAGCAGCCCGGCGACCAGCGGCCCCGCGGCGAACCCGGTCGCCATCGCCGCACTGGCCACCGCGGCGGCACCGCGGACCCGGCGGGCGGCGTCCGGACCGTCACCGGCGGACAGCTCCCGCAACCACACCGTGCCCACGGTGAACACCGCGCCGCTGGCCAGGCCCTGCGCGACCCGGCCCACGACCAGCAGCGGCACCCCACCGACGTCGGCGCTGATCAACACCAGCGTGCACAGCAGCGCCGCCAGCACCCCGCCGACGACGACCCGCCGCCGGCCGTCGCGGTCCGACAGCGGACCGGCCAGCAGCAGCGAGGGCACCAGCCCCGCGGCGTAGGCGGCGAAGAACAGGGTCAGGGTGAGCGCGCCGAGGTCGAGCTCGTCGGCGTAGCGCAGCAGCAACGGGGACGGCGCCTGGGTGCTCACCGCCGTGGCGAAGAGGGCGAGGAGCAACCGGCGACGCTGCCGGGAGGGGGCCATCTGCGCACCGTAGGGGCTCGGCACGCGGGGGGCCCTCGCCGACGGGGCCGGACGGGGTGGAGACTGGGCCGCACCGCCCGCGCCGAGGAGGACCCCGCTGCCCTCGCCCGAACGCACCCCCGGTCCTCCCCCAGCCCCGGGGACGCACCGGTGAGCGTCGAGTCGCCGCCCTTCGGGCCCCGGTCGGCCCCCGCCCGGCGCTCACCGGGACGACGCCTGCTGGACCGCGCCCTCGCCCGGCCCAGCCTGGCCTCGCTGATCGCCACCGTCGCCGTCTCGGTCTTCTTCGCCGTGCAGGCACCGTCGCTGGTGAGCACCGAGGGCCTGGCCACGGTGCTCGACGTCGGCGCCCTGCTGGGGATCGGCGGGGTCGCGGTGGCGATGCTGCTCATCGCCGGGCAGATCGACCTGACGGTGGGCGTCGTCGGAGTGGGCAGCAGCCTGGTCGCCGCGCTCCTGGTGCAGGCCGGCTGGGGGCTCTGGCCCGCCCTGGCGGTCTCGCTCCTGTCCGCACTGCTCGTCGGGCTGGTCAACGGTGTGCTCGTGGTCAGCACCGGCCTGCCCAGCTTCCTGGTCACCCTGGCCACGTTCCTGGTGCTCCAGGGCACCGCGCTCGCCGTCACCGACGCCGTCGCCGGCCGGGCCAGCGTCGGCGGGCTGTCCGCAGCCCCGGACTGGGCGTCGGTGAAGGCCGTCTTCGGGGCCACCCTGGAGGTCGGGGACGGGGTCTTCCGGGTGTCCCTGCTGTGGTGGGTCGGCGTCACCGCGCTGGCCAGCTGGGTGCTGTGGCGGACCCGCTTCGGCAGCGCCGTCATGGGCGTCGGCGGCGCCCCGCGGCCGGCCCGGGAGCTCGGCGTCCCGGTCACCCGGACGACGGTCGTGCTCTTCCTGGTCACCGCCGCGGCCGGCTGGCTCATCGGCACCCTCGGGCTGGTCCGGTTCAGCGGCGTGATGGTCGACCCCACGCTGGGCAACGAGATCGAGTTCCTCGTCGTCGCGGTCATCGGCGGGTGCCTGCTGTCCGGCGGCTACGGCTCGGCAGTCGGTGCCGCGTTGGGCGCGCTGCTCTACGCGGTGGCCCGCGAGGGCATCGTGCTCGCCGGCTGGGACCCCCGCTGGTTCCAGGCGTTCCTGGGCGTCCTGCTGCTGCTGGCCCTGCTGGCCAACGGCGTGGTCCGGCGACGGCTGCTGGCGGTGCCCCGGTCGTGAGCCAGCCCCCGCTCCCGTTCGCGGAGTTCCCCGACGAGCGCCCGGCCCACGACGCCGTCACCGGCGACCCGACCGCGCCCCCCGCGGGCACCCCGGTGCTGGAGCTGCGGGCGCTGACCCGGCGCTTCGGCAGCGTCGCCGCCCTCAACCGGGTGTCGGCGTCCCTGCGGGCCGGCGAGGTCACCTGCGTGCTCGGCGAGAACGGGGCCGGCAAGTCCACCCTGGTCGCCGTCCTCGCCGGGGTGCAGCGCCACGACGAGGGCGAGCTGCTGCTCGACGGTTCCCCAGTGCGTTTCCGCTCCCCCGCCCAGGCCCGCTCCCGCGGCATCGCCACCGTCTGGCAGGACCTCGCCGTCGCCCCGCTGATGAGCGTGTGGCGCAACTTCTTCCTGGGCTGCGAGCCGACCTGCGGGGTCTGGCCGCTGCGCCGGCTGGACCGCGAGGGCGCCCGGGAGACCACCGTGCGCGCCATGGCCCGGGTCGGCGTCGTCGGGATCGACCCCGACCAGCCCGCCAGCGCCCTGGCCGTCGGTGAGCGGCACAGCCTGGCCATCGCCCGCGCCCTGCACTTCGGCGCCCGGGTGCTGGTGGTCGACGAGTCCTCCGCACCGCTGACGGTGTCCCAGCACGCGCTGGTGCTGTCCTCGGTCAGCGCCGCCCGCGACCAGGGCCTCGCCGTCGTGCTGGTCACCCACAACACCCAGTACGCGCACCTGGTCGGCGACCGCTTCCTGCTGCTGGCCGGCGGTGCCGTCGCCGGGAACCTCACCCGCGACGACGTCGACGTCGACGACCTCACCCGCCTCGTCTCCGGCGGCGGCGACCTCGCCGTCCTCACCGAGACCCTCCGCGCCGCCCACCCCGACCTCCGCCGCTGACCCGGCGGCGCCGCCGTCGCCTGACGCCCATCCGGTCACCCTGGAGGGACCCGGTCACCGTGTGCGGTGACCGGGTCCCTGCCAGGTGACCGGCTGGACGCGGGGCGAGCTGTCTACGGGGCGAGGGTGGGGTCGCAGTCGCGGAGGAGCTCGGTGAGGCGCTGGGTCTCGGCGGTCTCGCCGATGGCCTCGCTGGCCTTGGCCAGCTCGGTCACGCAGCGCAGGAAGCCCTGGTTGGGCTCGTGACGCCACGGGACGGGGCCGTAGCCCTTCCAGCCGTTGCGGCGCAGGGCGTCGAGGCCGCGGTGGTAGCCGGTGCGGGCGTAGGCGTAGGCCTCGATGGTGCGACCGCCGGCGAGGGCCTCCTCGGCGAGGGCGGCCCAGGCCGCACTGACCGTGGGGTTCGCCGCGGCGACCTCGGCGGCGGGGGTGCCGGCGGCCAGGGCCGCGGTCGCCTCGGGGGTCTCGGGCAGCAGGGTCTCCGGGGGCGGACCGAGCAGGTCCCGGTGGCCGTGGGTCATCCCTGGGACTTCCCGGCCGACAGCAGGTCCTCGCAGGCGACCTGGATGCGGGCGGCCATGCCGATCTCGGCGGCCTTCATGTAGGTGCGCGGGTCGTAGACCTTCTTGTTGCCGACCTCGCCGTCGACCTTCAGCACGCCGTCGTAGTTGCTGAGCATGTGGCCGGCGATCTGGCGGGTGAAGGCGTACTGGGTGTCGGTGTCGACGTTCATCTTCACCACGCCGTAGCTCAGCGCCTCGCGGATCTCCTCCTGCGAGGACCCCGAGCCACCGTGGAAGACCAGGTTGAACGGCTTGCTGCCGGCCTCCAGGCCCAGCTCGGCGACGACGACGTCCTGGCCCTCCTTGAGGATCTCCGGGCGCAGCTGCACGTTGCCCGGCTTGTAGACCCCGTGGACGTTGCCGAAGGTCGCGGCCAGCAGGTAGACGCCCTTCTCACCCAGGCCCAGGGTCTTCGCGGTCTGCACGAAGTCGCCGGGGGCGGTGTAGAGCTTGTCGTTGATGTCGTGGGAGACGCCGTCCTCCTCGCCACCGACGACGCCGATCTCGATCTCCAGCACGATCTTCGCCGCGGAGGTCTTGGCGATGAGCTCCTCGGCGATGGACAGGTTCTCGTCCAGGTCGATGGCCGAGCCGTCCCACATGTGCGACTGGAACAGCGGGTCCTGCCCGCGGTCCACGCGCTCCTGGGACAGCGCGATGAGCGGCCGGACGTAGGTGTCCAGCTTCTCCTTCTGGCAGTGGTCGGTGTGCAGCGCGACCTGCACCGGGTACTGCTTCGCGACCACGTGGGCGTACTCCGCGAGCGCGCTGGCGCCCACGACCATGTCCTTCACCCGGGTGCCGGAGATGAACTCCGCGCCGCCGGTGGAGAACTGGATGATCCCGTCGCTGCCGGCGTCGGCGAACCCGCGCAGCGCGGCGTTGACCGTCTCCGAGGAGGTGCAGTTGATGGCCGGGTAGGCGAATCCGCCCTCCTTCGCCCGGCTGATCATGTCGGCGTAGACCTCGGGGGTCGCGATGGGCACGGTGACGCTCCGATCGAAGAGAGGACGAGCTGCTCAGCCCCAGTATCCCGCCCGGGGTGAGGACGACGACAGCGGGCGACCGCCCGGGTGGACCCGGACCGGGCGCCCTCAGCCCCGCTCGGCGCGGCTGACCACCCGCGCGGCGACCGCGACGGCGTCGTAGGTCGGGGAGAAGGGCGGCGCGTAGGACAGGTCGGAGCCGGCCAGCTCGTCGGCGGTCATGCCGGCCCAGACGGCGGTGGCGATGACGTCGATGCGCTTGCCGGCGCCCAGCCCGCCCACGACCTGGCCGCCCAGCAGCCGTCCGGACGCGGCCTCGGTGACCAGCTTGACGGCGATCTCCTCGGCTCCGGGGTAGTAGCCGGCCCGGGTGGTGGCCTCGACGACGTCGCTGCGGAAGTCGAACCCGGCGGCCTCGGCCTGCGTGGTGCACAGGCCGGTGCGGCCGATCTCCAGCGGACCGACCTTGGTGATCGCGGTGCCCAGCACCCCGGCGAACCGGGCCGGGCGGCCGGCGATGACGGAGCCCGCGACCCGGCCCTGCTTGTTGGCGTGGGTGCCCAGCGCGACGTGGACCGGCTCGCCGGTGATCCGGTGGTGGGTCTGCACGCAGTCCCCGGCGGCGAACACGTCGGGGTGGGTGCGGCTGCGCATGGTGGCGTCGACGTCGATCCCGCCGGTGACGCCGATGCCGAGCCCGGCGGCCTCGGCCAGCCGCACCTCGGGGCCCATGCCCAGGCCCAGCACCACGATGTCGGCGTCGTGGGTGCCCTCGTCGGTGCGCACGCCGCAGGCGCGCCCGTCCGGGCCGGTCAGCACCTCGCGGACGGCCTGGTCGGTGTGCACCGTCAGGCCCATCGCGCGCATGCCGGCGCACACCCGCTCGCCCATGTCGGCGTCGAGCAGGCCCATCGGCAGCGGGTCGGCCAGCACGACGCTGACGTCCAGGCCGCGGGCCTGCAGCACCTCGGCCATCTCCAGGCCGATGTAGCCCCCGCCCATGACCACGGCCTTCGGCGTCCGGTCGGTGGGGAGGTCGTCGAGGGCGGCGCGGATCGCCTGGCCGTCGTCGAGGCGGTGGACGCCGTACACCCCGGGGGCGTCCAGGCCGGGGATCGGCGGGCGGGTGGGCCGCCCTCCGGTGGCGATCAGCAGCGTGTCGTAGTCGAAGGTCCGGCCGTCGGCGGCGGTGACCCGGTGGGCCTCGAGGTCGATCGCCTCGGCCCGGGTGCCGGTGTGCACGGTGATCCCGCGCTGCTCGTGCTCGGCGGGGGTGCGGGCCACCAGGTCCGACCGGGCCCCCACCAGGCCACCGATCCAGTAGGGGATGCCGCAGGCGGAGAACGAGGTGTCCTGCCCCTGCTCGAGGACGACGACGTCGAGGGAGTCCGCGTCCCGGATCCGCCGCGCCTGGGCCGCGGCCGACATGCCGCCCGCGTCACCCCCGATGACCACCAGTCGTGCGCGCCCCGTCATGGGGCCAGCGTCCCAGGTCAGCGCAGCGAGGCGGCGCCCGCCAGGTCCGACACCGACGCCGGGCCCGTCGAGGGGCGGAACACCTTGCCCGGGTTGAGCAGCCCCTGCGGGTCCAGGGCGGCCTTCACGGCCTGGTGCACCGACAGCGACACCGGGCCGATCTCGCGCTCGAGCCACTCGGTCTTGAGGTTCCCGACGCCGTGCTCTCCGGTGATGGTCCCGCCCAGGGCCAGCCCCAGCTCCAGGACGTCGTCGAAGGCGGCGAAGGCCCGGGTGCGCTGGTCGTCGTCGGTGGGGTCGAAGACGACGGTCGGGTGCATGTTGCCGTCCCCGGCGTGGCCGACGACGCCGATGACCAGGCCCCGCCGGCGGGCGATGGTGTCGCAGCCGTCCAGGAACGCGGCGATCCGGGAGCGGGGCACGGCGACGTCGTCGATGAGCGTGGTGCCCAGCCGCTCCAGGGCGGGCAGCGCCATCCGCCGGGCGGTGAGCAGCAGGTCGCCCTCGGCCGGGTCGTCGGTGACGTGCACCAGGTCCGCGCCGGCGTCCCGACAGAGCTGGGCGAGCACCTCCATCTCGGCGACGGCGGCCGCTCCCCCGGCGTCGGACTGGGCCACGAGCAGGGCGTGGGCGTCCCGGTCCAGGTCGGCCTTGAGCATGTCGTCGACGGCGCGGATGCAGGTCCGGTCCATGACTTCCATCAGGCTGGGGACGACGCCGCAACCCACCGCGGCCTCGACGACCTGGCCGGTCTGGGCGGTGGTGGAGAACGTGGCGACCAGGGTGACGGGCACCTGCGGGGCCGGCCGCAGCGACAGCGTCGCCTCGGTGATGACGCCGAGCGTGCCCTCCGACCCGACGAACAGGCGGGCCAGGTCGTACCCGGCCACGCCCTTGACGGTGCGCCGACCGGTGCGCAGCACCCGGCCGTCGACGAGGACGACCTCCAGGCCCAGCACGTAGTCGGTGGTGACGCCGTACTTGACGCAGCACAGGCCACCGGAGTTGTTGGCCAGGTTGCCGCCGATCGTGCACCAGTCGTAGCTGCTGGGGTCCGGGGGGTAGAACAGCCCGTCACCGGCGACGGCGTCCCGCAGTGCCTTGTTCACCACGCCGGGCTGCACGACGGCCAGCCGGTCGGCGGTGGACACCTCGAGGACGGCGTCCATCCGGGTGAGCACCAGGGTGATCGCGCCGTCGATGGCGTTCGCCGCGCCCGCGAGCCCGGACCCGGCCCCCCGGGGCACGACGGGCACGGCGTGCGCCGAGGCGATCCGCATGACCGCGGAGACGTCGGCGGTGGTCCGCGGCAGCACCACCGCGGCCGGCGTCCCGGAGGGCGCCAGCATGGCCTGGTCCCGGGCGTAGGCGGCGGTGACGTCGGGGTCGGTGAGCACGCTGTCGGCGCCCAGGGCGTCGATGAGCTCGTCGAGCCAGGGCGGGGTGGGCGCGTCCAGCGACGTCGTCGTCGCGGTGATGGCGGTCACGCTGCCACCGTACGACGCCGGGCCACGCGACGCCGGGGCGTCAGGCGAGGCCGAGGTCGGACAGCTCGAAGGCGGCCAGGTAGGTGTAGCCGGCGGCCTCGACGGCGGCGCGGGCCCCGCGGTCCACGACGACGGCGACGCCGACCACCTCGGCCCCGGCCTCGGTCAGCGCCTCGGCTGCGGTGAGCGGGCTGCCACCCGTCGTCGACACGTCCTCCACCACGAGCACCGTCCGGCCGGCGACGTCGGGGCCCTCGACCCGGCGCTGCATGCCGTGCGCCTTGCCCTGCTTGCGGACCACGCAGGCGTCCAGGAAGCCGACGCCGTCACTGGCCGCGTGCAGCATCGCGGTGGCCACCGGGTCGGCGCCCAGGGTCAACCCCCCGACGACGTCGTAGGACAGGTCGGAGGTGAGCTGGCGCATGACGCGCCCGACGAGGGGTGCGCCCTCGTGGTGCAGCGTCAGCCGGCGCATGTCGATGTACCAGTCGGCCTCGCGCCCGGAGGACAGCGTCACCTTCCCGTGCACCACGGCCAGATCGGTGATGAGCTCCTGCAGGCGGGTCCGGTCGGGGTGGTGCGCTGCCGTCATGCGCCCGACGGTATCGCTGGGCGATCATCGACGCCCATGACCACCTCTTCGGACCGCGTCTCCGCCGCCGCCCTCGCGATCGGCTCGGCGGTGGTGGGCGGTCTGGCCACCGACCCGGGCAGCCGCTGGTTCCGGCGGCTGGACAAGCCGGCGTTCTACCCACCGCCGCAGGCCTTCGGGATCGTGTGGAGCGCGCTGTACACGGGCATCGCCTGGGCCGGCGGTGAGGTGCTCAGCCGGGCCGACGCGCAGCAGCGGCACGACTTCGCCCGCGCCTACGCGGTCAACCTGGGCCTGAACTCGGCCTGGACGCCGCTCTTCTTCCGGGCGCACCGGCCGTGGCTGGCCACGTTGGAGTCCGCGGCACTGACCGTGTCCACGGTCGACCTGGTCCGCCGGGCCGACCGGGTCAGCCGGCCCGCGGCGGCCGCGCTGGTGCCCTACGCGGCCTGGACGGCGTTCGCCACGGTGCTGTCGGGGGCCATCGCCCGTCGCAACTGAGGCACCGCACGCGACAGGGCCGCCGTCCCACGTGGGGACGGCGGCCCTGTCGGGTCGTGCGGGGTGCGATCAGGCAGCGGCGGGCTTGAGGACCTGGTCGAGGATGTAGACGGTGGCGTTCTCGGTCTGCACGTTGCCGCAGATGACGTTGGCGTCAGCAGCGCCGAGCAGGGTCTGGTCGGCCGAGATGGTGAAGGCCTCGTCCGAGCCGTCGATGGTCACGGTGTCGCCGAGCAGGGTGGTCTGCTCGCCGGCCAGCGCGTCGGGGGCCAGACGCGAGCCGATGACGTGGTGCTGCAGGACCGAGGTCAGCTGCGGGACGTCGGCCAGCAGGCCGTTCAGCGCGTCGGCCGGGACGGCCTCGAAGGCCGGGTTGGCCGGCGCCAGGACGGTGATGTCCTGAGCCGAGTTCAGGGTGTCGCCCAGGTTGGCGGCGGTGACGGCGGCCACGAGGGTCGACAGCACCGGGTTGCCGGAGGCGGCGGTGGCGACGGGCTGGGCGCTCATGGTGTCGAAGGAGCCCTCGCCGTCGGCGGGGACCAGGCTGCAGGCGTCGCCGAAGGGGGCGTCGGCCGAGGCCTCGGTGGTCTCGGGGGCCGAGGACTCGGTGGTCTCCTCTGCGGCCGAGGACGACGAGGTGCCGGCGGCGTCGGTCGACGCGTCGTCGGAGCCGCAGGCGGTCATCGTCAGGGCGAAGGCGGAGGTGGCGGCGATCAGGGCGCCACGGGTGAGACGGGTGCTCTTCATGGGGTGGTGCTCCTCGTACTCGTGCGACGGCGTGTCGCGGGTGGGGTGTGTCCCGGCGGGACCGGGGCGCCTCCGGCCGGGTGGCCGTTGACGAGCTTTATGGGTGTGACCAGCGTAAAGACCGCTGAAACACAGATCAGTGGTTCGTGATCAGGTCGAGACCATCCGGATGGAGTGCAACCCGGTGGCACCGTCGGGGAACGGTGCGACCCGCTCCTCGGTCTGCGTGGTGCCCTCGGTGTCGGTCGCCCGGACGGTGAACTGGTGCTGGCCGGGCGCGAGGTCCAGGGGCAGGACCCACTGGCGCCACAGGTCGGCGTTGACCTCGGGGGACAGCTGCGCCTCCACGTAGTCGGCGTCGTCGACCTTGACCTCGACCTTGGCGATCCCCCGGCCCTGCGCCCAGGCCACCCCGGCGACCGGCGTGGGGCCGGCCGGCACGTTGCGGAGGGCAGCCGGGGTGTCGATCCGGGAGAAGACCTTGATGGGGGCGTCGGTGGCCCAGTCGCGCTCGGTCCAGTAGGCGTCGACCGCGTCGTAGGTGGTGGCCTGGATCTCGGTCATCCACTTGCAGGCCGACACGTAGCCGTAGAGGCCGGGGATCAGCATCCGGACCGGGAAGCCGTGCTCCACCAGGAGCGGCTCGCCGTTCATCCCGATCGCGATGAGCGCGTCCTCAACGTTCAGGGCGCTCTCGGTCGGCGTCCCGATGGTCATGCCGTCGGAGGAGCGGCACAGCAGCTGGTTCGAGCTGGACTGCACGCCGTTCTCGCGGAGGAAGTCGCCCAGCGGGATGCCGATCCAGCGGGCGGTGCTGGACAGCCGGCCGCCCACCTCGTTGGAGACGCAGGTCAGGGTGATGTCCCGCTCGACCAGGTCGTCGCGCTCGAAGAGCTCGGCGAGGGTGAAGCTGCGCGGGCTGTCGAACATCCCCGACAGCGTCAGCGTGTACTCCGACGGGCTGATCTGCGGCACGGTGATCGCGGTGTCGACCCGGTAGAAGTCGCGGTTCTCGGTGAACAGCGGCGTCAGGTCGGGCACGTCGGCGGACATGTCCGCGCCGGCCGGCAGGGCGGGGGCCGCGCTGGAGGGCGTGGGCAGGGCCAGGTCGGACCGGGCCCCGGCGACGTCGAATCGGCGCTGCAGCAGGCGACCACCCCCACCGGTGACGACGGCGGCCCCGACGGCCACCCCGCTGGTGAGGAAGAACCCGCGCCGGTCCAGGGCGAAGCCCTTGCGGTCGGTCTTCCCGAGGACGTCGCGCAACCGGGCCACGATGGCCTCGTCGGCGTGCTGGGTGCTGCGGGTGGCGCCACCGGGCGCGCCGACACCGCTGGAGGGGGTGTGCACCGCAGCCGGGGTCAGGGGCGCGATGAGGTAGAGCAGGGCGACGGCGCCGACCAGGGCGCCCACCAGGGAGGGCAGCCCGTCGAGCAGGCCACCGGCGGGGCGGGTCACCGCGGCGATGACGCCGATGACACCGAAGAGGCCGATGCCGATGAGGCCGAGCAGCCGGCTGCGGAGCGAGACGAGGCCGACCACCAGGGCGTAGAGGGCGATGACCACCAGCACGCCGCCGACCAGGACGATCTTGTCGTCCTCGCCGAACTGCTCGATGGCGAAGCTCTTCAGCGACTCGGGGGTCAGCGTGATGGCCGCGTTGCCCACCGCCACGACGGGGCTGGAGGCGGGACCGACGAGGCCGGCCACCAGCTCCGCGACGCCCAGGGCGACGGCAGCGGCGAGCAGACCGGCGAGTGCCGCCAGCAGGCGGCGCAGGCGACGGGCGCCGCGGGTGGGCTGCACGTCGTCGCCGGCAGCTGCGGCCGGGGACTGCTCGGTCATGGTCACGGTGGGTGTTCGGGCCCAGACGCCGATCGGTTCATCACGAACGTGTAACGACTCTGCGACCGGGCTGGGGATCGGCTGACGGTCCCCGTGCCAGGGTGGCCGGGTGACCTCCTCGGCCGCCTCCACCCCGTCCCCCGCCCCGACGTCCGTGCGGGTCGCCGTCGGGCTGCTGGGCGCCGTGGCCGTCCTGCTGCTCATCAGCGCCGGCCTCACCCTGGCCGGCCGGGACACCGTCGTCGAGCAGTTCCTCACCGCCCAACCCGACCTGGCCCGCGACGAGGTCGAGCGAGCGGTGGTGCTGGGCCAGGTCCGCTACCTGCTGGTGGCGGTCGCGGCGGCGGTCGCCGCCGTGTCCCTGCTGCGGCGCCGCTCGTGGGCGCGGTGGCTGGGCGTGCTGGCCGCGGGCTTCCTCGGGCTGCTCACCCTGCTGTCGGTCGTCTCAGCCGGGGGCACGACCGTGTTCTCCCTGCTGGTGGTGGTGCTGTGCGTCGGGGCGGTGAGCAGCCTGCTCGCGCGCACGACGGCGGCCTGGGCACCCGGTCGCCGCGCGGCCGGCTGACCCCACGGACGCGGACGGCCCCACCCGCAGAGAGCGGGTGGGGCCGTCCGGTGGCGACTGGGGTCAGCGGCCCTTCATGGCCGTGTACCACTGACTGGAGGCCTTCTGGGCCAGGAAGAAGATGCCCACGGCGATCAGCAGCAGCTGGAGGACGCCGGTGATGGTGATCAGCGCGACCCCGGTGCTGGCGATGTTGAACACCGACAGCAGGCTGAGCCCACCCAGCACGAACAGCGTGATCCGCGCCCAGTTCTTGCCCTGGTAGGCGAACCAGATGACCGCGCAGTAGGCGGCGAAGAACACCAGCCCGAAGACGGCGGCCGTCGCGGCGACGCCCGAGCCGAGCCCGGCCAGCTCGGCCGTGTCCGGGTCCAGGCCGGCGTCCCGGGCCGCGTTGTCGGTGATCGCGTCCAGGTTCGCGAAGGTGACGATCGAGCTGATCAGCCCGATGACCGTGGCCGCGACGAACGCGTAGACGCCGTTGGTCACCGTGGACGGGCGCGGCGGACGGGCACCCGCCGGACCCCAGCTGGCCGGCGGCGCGGCCGGGAACCCGCCCTGCCCGTAGCCGGGCTGCTGCTGGCCGTAGCCCGGCTGCTGGCCGTGGCCCTGCTGCTGCCCGTACCCCTGCTGCTGGCCGTACCCCTGCTGGCCGGGGCCCTGCGGCGGCTGCTGGCCGTACTGCGGGGGCTGCTGTCCGTACCCGGGCTGCTGACCCGGTGCCTGCTGTCCCCAGCCGGGCTGCTGGCCCGCACCGGGCTGGCCGGGCTCGCCGCCCTGACCGGGTCGGCCCTGGTCCCATCCGCCTGACGTCACGTCGTCGTCCTCCTCCTCGCCGGGGTGCCGGGGGTCGCCCGGCGTGGTGATCATGGGGCACCCGGCCCACCTGCGCAGCAGGTGACACACCCCTGCCCGGTCGGTCGTGCACGACCGACCGGACGGGGGAGACGCACGTCAGGCCGGCACCCGCGCCGCCCGCCGCACCGTCAGACCCCCGTCGGCCGCACCGACGCCCAGGGACGCGGTGTCGGGCTCGGCGACGTCGACGAGCACCCCGTCGCCGTCCCGGACCTCGCCGGACAGCAGCGCGCGGGCCAGCTGGTCGCCGATCGCGGACTGCACCAGCCGGCGCAGCGGTCGGGCGCCGTAGACCGGGTCGAACCCGTTCATCGCCAGCCACTCCCGGGCCGCGTCGGACACCTGCAGGGACAGCCTGCGGGCGGCCAGCCGGCGGGCCAGCACGCCGACCTGGATGTCCACGATGCCGGTCAGCTCGTCGGTGCCCAGCGAGTCGAAGACGACCACGTCGTCGAGGCGGTTGAGGAACTCGGGCTTGAAGTGCGCCCGGACCACCTCGTCCACGGCCCGCCGCTTGGCGTCGGCCGGGACCGACTGGTCGGCGATGACCTGCGAGCCCAGGTTCGACGTCAGCACCAGGATGGTGTTGCGGAAGTCCACCGTCCGGCCCTGGCCGTCGGTCAGCCGGCCGTCGTCGAGCACCTGCAGCAGGACGTCGAAGACGTCGGGGTGGGCCTTCTCGACCTCGTCGAGCAGCACCACCGTGTAGGGACGACGACGCACCGCCTCGGTCAGCTGGCCGCCCGCCTCGTAGCCCACGTAGCCGGGGGGCGCCCCGACCAGCCGGGACACCGAGTGCTTCTCGGAGTACTCGCTCATGTCGATGCGGACCATCGCCCGCTCGTCGTCGAAGAGGAACTCCGCCAGCGCCTTGGCCAGCTCGGTCTTGCCGACACCGGTGGGGCCCAGGAACAGGAAGGACCCGGTGGGGCGGTCGGGGTCGGCCACCCCGGAGCGGGCCCGGCGGACGGCGTCGGACACCACCCGGACGGCGGCCGGCTGGCCGACGACGCGGCCGGCGAGCACGTCCTCCATCCGCAGCAGCTTGGCGGTCTCGCCCTCCAGCAGCCGGCCGGCCGGGATGCCGGTCCAGGACTGCACGACCTCGGCGATGTCGTCGGGGCCGACCTCCTCCTTGAGCATCGAGGCCTCCGCGGTCGCGCCGGACGCCTCGGCCAGGGCCTTCTCCAGGCTGGGCAGCTGGCCGTACCGCAGCTCCGCCACGCGGGCCAGGTCGCCGTCCCGCTCGGCACGCTCGGCCTCCTGGCGCACCGTCTCCAGCCGCTCCTTGGTCTCCCGGATGCGGTCGATGGCGCCCTTGTCCTGCTGCCAGCGGGCGGTCAGCTCGTCGAGCAGCTCGCGCCGGTCGGCCAGGTCCTCGCGCAGGGCGACCAGCCGGGCGGCGGAGGACTCGTCGTCCTCCTTGGCCAGCGCCATCTCCTCGATCTCCAGCCGGCGGACCACCCGCTCGACCTCGTCGACCTCGACCGGGCGGCTGTCGATCTCCATCCGCAGCCGGCTGGCGGCCTCGTCGACCAGGTCGATGGCCTTGTCGGGCAGGAACCGGGCGGTGACGTACCGGTCGGACAGGGTGGCGGCGGAGACGATGGCGGCGTCGGTGATCCGGACGCCGTGGTGCACCTCGTAGCGCTCCTTGAGCCCGCGCAGGATGCCGATCGTGTCCTCGACGGTGGGCTCGCCGACGAGGACCTGCTGGAACCGGCGCTCCAGGGCGGCGTCCTTCTCGATGTGCTCGCGGAACTCGTCCAGCGTGGTGGCACCGACCATCCGCAGCTCACCACGGGCCAGCATCGGCTTGATCATGTTGCCGGCGTCCATGGCGGAGTCACCGGAGGCACCGGCCCCGACGATGGTGTGCAGCTCGTCGATGAAGGTGACGATCTCGCCGTCGGACTCGGTGATCTCGGTCAGGACCGCCTTGAGGCGCTCCTCGAACTCGCCGCGGAACTTGGCCCCGGCGACCATCGCGGACAGGTCCAGGCTCATCAGCCGCTTGCCCTTGAGGCTCTCCGGGACGTCGCCGGCGACCATCCGCTGCGCCAGGCCCTCGACGATCGCGGTCTTGCCGACGCCGGGCTCCCCGATCAGCACCGGGTTGTTCTTGGTCCGACGGGACAGCACCTGCACGACGCGGCGGATCTCGGTGTCCCGGCCGATGACCGGGTCCATCTTCCCGTCGCGGGCCCGCTCGGTGAGGTCGACGGCGTACTTCTCCAGGGCCTCGAAGGTGCCCTCGGGGTCCGCGGAGGTGACCTTGCGCGAACCCCGGACGGTCCGGAAGGCGGCCAGCAGCGAGTCGGCCGAGGCCCCCGCGCCGGTCAGCACCGACCCGGCCTCACCGCCGACGGTGGCCAGCCCGACCAGCAGGTGCTCGGTGGAGACGAACTCGTCGCCCAGCGCCGAGGCCTGTTCGCCGGCGGCGTTGACCACCCGCAGGAGGTCCCGGGACGGCGCGGGTGCCGGCACGCTGGACCCGGACACACTGGGCAGCCGGCGCACGGCGGCCTCGGCCTTGGCGCGGACCTCCCCCGGGATCGCGCCGGTGGCCTGCAGCAGCGGAGCGGTGATGCCGTCGGCCTGGTCGAGCAGGGCGACGAGCAGGTGCAGCGGCTCCAGGCTCGCCTGGCCGCGGTCGACCGCCAGCCGCTGGGCCGCGGCGATGGCCTCCTGCGATCGGGTGGTCAGCTTGTCCATGGTCGGGACGGGGTCCTCTCGGTCAGGTGGTGTCGGTGGGGTGGTGTCGGTGGGTGGTGCTCGCTGACTCCGTCAACGGAGCAGGACTTGAGTCTGTTCCGCTCAACTCTGTCCGTCCAGTCCGGATCCGGGACATTCCGGAACGCAATCCGGTGGTCCACGACTTAGGCTTGCCCGATGTCGGACTCCCCGTCGCCGAGCGTCGCTCTGGACGACCAGCTCTGCTTCGCGCTCTACGCCGCTTCCCGGGCCGTGACGGCCCGCTACCGTCCGATGCTGGACCAGATGGGGCTGACCTATCCCCAGTACCTGGTGATGATGCTGCTCTGGGAGACCGACGGACAGACCGTGGGCCAACTCGGTTCCCGACTGGCCCTGGACTCCGGGACGCTGTCCCCGCTGCTCAAGCGGCTCACCGCCGCCGGCCTGGTCACCCGGCACCGCCGCGTGGACGACGAGCGTTCGGTCTCCATCCAGCTCACCGACGCCGGCAGGGCACTGGAGTCCCAGGCGATGGACGTGTCGACCGAGATGATCGGGGCACTGGGCATGGCGATCAGCGAGTTCGACCACCTCAAGGCCGAGCTGCGGGCCCTCACCGAGCGGGTCGTCGAGGACGGGAACAAGGCCCGGACCTGATCAGTTGTGTACAACTGACTGTCGTCGACACCACGGCGACCCCTCACACGCCAGGAGGCACGATGCCCACGCGCACCGCACGCACCGCATGGAACGGCACCCTCGAGGAGGGCTCCGGACAGGTCGAGCTGTCCAGCAGCAAGGTCGGCACCTACGAGGTGTCCTTCCCCAAGCGGGCCGCTGACGAGGCCGGTGGCACCACCTCCCCCGAGGAGCTCATCGCCGCGGCGCACTCCTCCTGCTTCGCCATGCAGCTCTCGGCCCTGATCGCCCAGGCCGGCGGCACCCCGGAGTCCCTCGAGGTCGCAGCCGACGTCTCCCTCGGCCCGGACTCGGCCAACGGCGGCTTCAAGCTCACCGGCATCGCGCTCACCGTCCGCGGCGAGGTCACCGGCCTCGACGCCGCCGGCTTCGAGAAGGCCGCCCAGGACGCCAAGGCCGGCTGCCCGGTCAGCAAGGCCCTGACCGGCGTCGAGATCACCCTGGACGCCGCGCTCGTCTCCTGAGCCCCGGCACACGGCCCCGTCTCCCCCCGGGAGGCGGGGCCGTCGTGCGTCCAGGGCCGTCGTGCGTCCAGGGCCGTCGTGCGTCCAGGGCCGTCGAGTTCAGGGCCGCCAGGCGTAGCGGCGCTCGGGTCGGCCGGTGGAGCCGTAGCGCAGGTGCACCCCGACCCGGCCGGTCGCGGCGAAGTGCTCCAGGTACCGGCGTGCGCTCACGCGGGAGGCACCGAGGGACTCGGCGCACTCGGTCGCCGACAGGCCCTCCTCCCCCGCCGCCCGCAGCGCCAGCTCCACGCGCTGCGCCGTCTCCCGGGACAGCCCCTTGGGCATGCCCCGCGCCAGCAGCGCCTCCGAGGGCCCGGTGAAGGCCCGGTCGACGTCGGACTGCTCGGCCGCGGCCACCGAGGACAGGTGCTCCCGCACCTGCCGGTAGTGCAGCAGCCGCACCCGCAGGTCCTCCGCGGTGAACGGCTTGAGCAGGTAGGACACCGCACCGCCCCGGACCGCGGCCTGCACGGTGTCCACCTCGCGGGCCGCGGTCACCATCAGCACGTCCAGGTCCGGGGTGCCCTCCCGCAGCCGGCGCAGCACCTCGGTGCCCGGGACGTCGGGCAGGTGCACGTCCAGCAGCACCAGGTCCACGCCGCCGTGCCCGACCCGGTCCAACGCGTCCTGCCCGGTCCCGGCGACGCCGACCGTGCGGAAGCCCTCGACGCGGTCCACGAAGCCCTTGTTCACCGCGGCCACCAGCGGGTCGTCGTCCACCACCAGCACCCGGACCGGGCCGGTCACGCGGCACCGACCGGGGCGGCCAGCTCGTCGGCGTGCACCGGCAGCCGCGCGGTGAACACCGCCCCGCCGCCCGCCGGGGAGTCCACCCGCACGTCGCCGCCGCGCCGCCCGCAGACCAGCTGCACCAGCGCCAGGCCGTGCCCACGACCCTCGCCGTCCTTGGTGGACACCCCGCGCCGGAACACCGAGTGCAGGACGGCGGGGTCCACCCCCGGCCCGTCGTCGGCGACCTCGACCAGCACGTCGTCCCCCTCGACCAGCGCGGTGAGCAGCACGTGCGCGCCCGGGGTCGGGCCAACGGCGTCCAGCGCGTTGTCGACCAGGTTGCCCAGCACCGTCACCAGGTCCGCGGCCAGGCCCGGGGCCACCCGCGGCAGCCCGGAGTCCGCCGAGACCTCCAGCACCGCGCCGCGCTCCCGGGCCAGGCTGGCCTTGGCGACGACCAGGGCCGCCACCGTGGGGTCGGCGAGCTGCCGGCCCACCCCGGCGTCGGCGGCCGCGCTGTCCCGGCCCAGCGCCTCGATGAAGCCGACCACGTCGTCGTGCAGGCCCAGCTGCACCAGCCCGGAGATCGTGTGCAGCCGGTTGGCGAACTCGTGGGTCTGCGCGCGCAGCGTCTCGCTGACGTCGCGGCTGGTGACCAGCTGCTGCTGCAGCGCCACCAGCTCGGTGTGGTCCCGCAGCGTCGTCACCGAACCCAGCGCCCGGCCCCCACGCTCCAGGTCGGTGCGGGTGAGGACCAGCAGCCGGCCGGAGCGGACCACCATCCGGTCGGGTTCCGGCGTCCCGGACCGGCCGGTGAGCAGGCCCAGCAGCGGTTCCTCGGGCACGTGGTCGGCCAGCGGCGTCCCCACGCAGTCCTCGGGCAGGTCCAGCAGCTCCACCGCGGCCTCGTTGACCAGGGTGACCCGACCCTCGACGTCCAGGCCGAGCACGCCCTCGCGGATGCCGTGCAGCATCGCCTCGCGGTGCTCGGTGAGCGAGGCGATCTCCGCCGGCTCCAGGCCCAGGGTCTGCCGCTTGACCCGGCGCGCCAGGAACACCGATCCGGCGACGCCCAGCACCCCGGCCACCACCAGGTAGGTCAGCAGGTCCGGCAGCGCGGTGACCAGCAACGCCGCGGTGCTGGGGTCGTCGATGGCGACGACGACGGTGCCCAGGAGGGCGCCGTCGTCCCCGAGCACGGGGGCACGTGCGGCTCGGACGTCGCGGTCCCCCAGCGTCGTCCCACCGCTCCAGCCGGCCGCGGCGTCGCCGTCCCCGGGGGTGAGGGTGGTGCGCAGCAGCCGGGGGTCGTCGGGGGCGGCCAGCACCAGCCCGGCGGCGTCGGTGACCACGATCGAGTCGACGTCGCTGGTGGTGCGCAGGTCCTCCACGACCGGGGCGATCTGGGCCCCGTCGGCGGCCACCTCGGTCAGCTCGAAGCGCAGCACCGGGACGCTGGCCGCGTACTCCGCGACGGCCCGGGCGCGCCGGTCGGCGCCGGCCTCCGTGGCGTACCGGCTCTGCGCGACCGACACCGCCGCGACGCCGAGCACGACGACCGCGACCAGCCCCAGCTGGAAGGCCAGCAGCCGCCCGGCGAGGGAGGTCGGACGGCGGGCCACCCCGCCATGATGGCCCTCCCGGTGTCGTGGGCCACCATGGGCGCCATGCGCGCCGTGGCCGGACTGCTCGTCGTCCTGGCCGTGCTGACCGGGTGCAGCGGGGGTCGCGACCCCGTCACCGACCTGCGGGTCATGGTGCCCAACACGGTCGGGGGCGGCTACGACGTCACCGCCCGGACGGCGGTGCGGGTGCTGGAGGAGACCGGCCTGGCCGAGGGCGTGGAGGTCTTCCAGCTGCCCGGGTCCGGCGGGACGGTCGGGCTGGCCCGGCTGTCCGGCGAGGCCGGCAACGGGGACCTGCTGATGAGCATGGGACTGGGCCTGCTGGCGGCGTCCCGGGCCGGGGAGGTGCCCACCACGGTCGCCGACGTCACCCCGGTGGCGCGGCTGCTGGAGGAGTCCGGCGCGGTCCTGGTCGCCGCGGACTCCCCCTACCGCTCGATGGACGACCTGGTCGCCGCCTGGACCGCCGACCCCGCGTCCTTCGTCGTCGGTGGCGGGTCCGCACCGGCCGGCCCGGACAGCCTGCTGGCGCTGCGGCTGGCCGCAGCACTCGGCATCGCCCCCGCGGACGTGGACTACCTGGGCTTCGACGGCGGCGGGGACCTGGTGCCCGCCCTGCTGTCCGGGCAGGTGCAGGTGGCGCTGTCGGGCAACGCGGAGTTCGCCGACCAGCTGGCCGGCGGCGAGGTCCGGGCGCTGGCCACCACCGGCGCCGAGCGGGTGCGCGCGGTGGACGCACCGACCCTGCGCGAGCTGGGCATCGACGTCGTGTTCAGCAACTGGCGTGGCCTGGTCGCCCCGCCCGGCCTGACCGAGGCGGAGGTCCGGCGGCTGACCGACCTGGTCCTCGCCCTGCACGACACCCCGCAGTGGCGGGCCGCGCTGACCACGAACTCCTGGACCGATGCCCTGCTCACCGGCCCGGAGTTCGCCGCCTTCCTCACCGGACAGCAGCAGCTGGTGGACGACACGCTCACGCAGCTGCGCTGAGCACCGGGACGGCGCGCAGCTGCTCACCCAGCAGGACGGTGCGCAGCAGGGACTCGGCCGCCCCGGTGACCAGCGGCGCGGCGTCCGTCATCGCCTGCGCGAGGGTCATCGGCCCGGTGACGATGCTGGCCACCGCACCGATGCCCAGGTCGTAGACCGCGGGCCAGCCCTCGCCCAGCGTGCCGGCCAGGGCCACCACCGGGGTGCCGGCGGCCCGGCAGCGGCGGGCGACCTCGGCGGGCACCTTGCCGCGCGGGGTCTGGGCGTCCAGCTGGCCCTCCGCGGTGACGACGAGGTCGGCGGCGGCGATGAGCTCGTCGAGCCGGGCGCCGGCGAGCCGGCTGTCGAAGAACACGTCGAACCGGCAGGCCAGCTCGGCGCCGATCGCGGCCAGCCCCGCGCCCAGCCCGCCGGAGGCGCCGCTGCCCGGGAGCGTCGCGAGCTCCCGGCCGCTGACCCGGGACAGCACCGCCGCCCAGCGCTCCAGACCGGCGGCCAGCTGCTCGACCTGCTCGGGGGTCGCACCCTTCTGCGGGCCGAACACCCGGGCCACCCCGCGCGGGCCGGTGAGCACGTTCGTCAGGTTCCCGGCGACCACCAGCTCGACGTCGGCCAG
This sequence comes from Klenkia sp. AC732, assembly GCF_979256525.1. NCBI lineage: Bacteria > Bacillati > Actinomycetota > Actinomycetes > Geodermatophilales > Geodermatophilaceae > Klenkia > Klenkia sp. AC732. The sequence goes on from NZ_CEEDOS010000017.1 coordinate 60,586, forward strand.
CCGGGGGTCCAGCCCGGACAGGTCGACGTCGGCGACCTCACCGAGGACGGCGGCACCCCGGCCCAGCTCCCGGCCGTCGGCGGCCAGCAGCCGGGCGCCGAGGGCCTGCAGGGCGCCGGCACCGCCGTCGCTGGTGCCGGAGTCCCCGCAGCCGACGACGACCCGGTGGCAGCCGGTGTCCAGGGCGGCCAGCACCAGCTCACCGACCCCGGCGGTGGTGGTGGCCGTGGGGTCGCGCCGGTCCCGCGGGACCAGTGCCAGCCCGGCGGCCGAGGCCATGTCCAGCACCACGGTGCCCCGCGAGGAGCCGCCGAGCACCGCCACGTGCGCGGTCACCGGGAGGCCGACCGGGCCGGTGACCCCACACGGCAGCAGGTGCCCGCCGGTGGCCGCGGCCAGGGCGGCGGCCGAGCCCTCCCCGCCGTCCACCAGGGGGACCCGGTCGATGACGGCGTCGGGCAGCACCCGCCGCACGCCGTCGGCGATGGCGGTGGCCACCTCGCCGGTGTCCAGGCACTCCTTGAATCCGCTGGGGGCGACGAGCACGCGGGTGATCGACATGGTGGGGCTCCTTCGTTCTGGGTGGTCGGGGGCGGGGGGCTTCAGGGCGCGAGGGGGAGGCCGAGGACCGGCCAGACCACGAGGGAGAAGACGACGACGAGCGCGGCGGTGAGCGGGCCGAGGACGGCCGAGAGCCGGCGCAGCTCGCGCGGGCCGTAGGTGGGCACGCCCTGGACCCGGGCGAAGACGGCCACCGGCTTCGCGGAGGCGGGCAGCGTGTGGCAGAACCCGGCGGCCGCGGTCGAGGCCATCGCGGCCGCGACCGGGTCGACCCCGGCGACCGGCGCGAGGGCCACCACCAGCGGGACCAGGACGGCCGAGCGGGCGGTGCGCGAGGCGATGACCAGGTGCGCGGCGGTGGAGACGACGACCACCACGACCAGGAAGGCGACCGGCGAGCCGGTGGCCGGGCCGATGGCGACCCCGGCCAGCGCGGCAGCGGCGCCGGAGCCGACCAGCGCGGAACCCAGCGCCAGGGTGGCGGCCAGGAACAGCAGCAGCGACCACGGCACCTGTCCCAGCGCGTCCCCGAGCCGGGTGCGCCCGAAGCCGGGGGCGGTGACGACGAGCGCGGCGCCGAGGGCGACCAGCGCCGGGGACAGCCCGTGCAGCGCCTCGGTGCACCACAGCGTGACGACGACCGCGAGCAGCCCCAGCACCCGGCGCTCCTCCCGGGTGAGCGCGGCCGGGGTGCCCACCTCGGCGGACAGCTCGGCGGCCGACACCCGCAGCGGCGTGGCCCGCTCGGCGCGGTCGGTGCTCAGCAGCAGCACGACCTCGGCCGCCAGGTGCGAGCTGACCAGCGCCAGCGGCAGGCCCAGCAGCACCCAGCGCAGGAAGGACACGCCCTCACCGGTGGCCTCGGAGAGCACGGCGCTGGTGACCAGGTGCGCGCCGGCGCCGAGCAGCGAGCCGACCGCGGACAGCAGCACGACGGTGGGCACCAGCAGCGCCAACCCCCGCACCAGCTGGGGTCGGTCCCGCAGCACCCGGGCGAGAGCGAGGAACACCGGCAGCGCGAGCGCGGCCCGCCCCGACGTGGAGGGCACCGCGAACGTGGTGGCGACCAGCGCCAGGGTCGTCAGGTGCACCAGTCCGCGCGGGCTGCGGGCCCGGGTCAGCAGCCGGCTCGCGGCGCGGTCGGCCAGCCCGGAGGCGGCGACGGCGACGCCCACCACGAAGGCGGCGACCAGCAGCCAGACGACGTCGGAGCCCAGGCTGGCGAACAGCTCGTCGGCCGACAGCACCCCGGTCAGTGCCAGCACCAGTGCCGCGGCCAGCGCGACGGCGGTGTCGTCGAGGTCGGTGGCGATCCAGGCCCAGGTGGCGACGGCGAACACCGCCAGCACCAGGGCGGCCGGGCCGGTCAGCCCACCGGTGACCCGGCCGGCCAGCACCGCCAGCAGCACCCCGGCCAGCAGCCCGACGCCGACCAGGTCGCGGCCGCGCAGGCCCACGAGCAGCGCGGCGGCCCGGGCCTGCAGGGCGGTGAGCCTCAGGCGCTGCGCGGTGAGCCTCAGGCGCTGGGCGGTGAGCCGGGCGCGCAGCGCGGTGAGCCGGGCGCCGGGGGTGGTGACCCGGGTGCCCGGTCGGCGGGCGGGGCCGACCAGTGGCTGCTGCGCGGTCGGCTGGTCGGTGCCGGCCTGCGCGGGCCCTGTGTGCTCGAGGGCGGCCTGCGCCGGGTCGGCCTGCGCCGGGTCGGCCTGCGCCGGGTCGGCCTGCTCGGTGGCGGCCTGCTCGGCGGCCACGGCCATGGGCCGGGTGCGGTCGGCGAGGGTCGGCAGCTCGTCCGTGGCGGCGGTGGAGGTGGACACGACGTGAACGGTGTCCGGCGCTCCGGTGCCCTCCGTGAGACCCGGGTGGCAGTCCTCTCATCCCGGCGTCGCGGGTGCGCGCGGTCAGGGGCGCACGGGTCACGGGTGCGCGGTCACCGCGCAGGCGCGCGGCGACCGCCCGGGTGCGCGCTCACGCGGCCTCGTCCCGGCCGTCACCGGCCTGGACGCGCACCACCGGCCCGGGTGCGCGTCCAGGCCGGCACGGTTGCGCGGACGTCGGTGTGGGGGCGCAGCCACGACCAGGCTGCGCGCCCGCGCCCGCGCCCGCACCCGCGCCCGCACCGCGCCCGCGCCCGGACCGCCCGTGCCCCGTCCCCGGCGGCGGCGCTGGTCCCCCCTCCGGGCGGCGCTGGTCCCCCTCCTCCGGGCGGCGCTGGTCCCCCTCCCCGGGACGACCAGAGGCCCGCCCCCGGGTGGGGACGGGCCTCGCGGTGCTGCGGCCGGGCTCAGCGGCGGGCGTCGGCCCGCTCGTGGGCGCCGGCGTCGGACTCGTGCCGGCCGTGCTGGTCCTCCAGCTCGATGCCGGTGAACTCGGTGACCCGGACCGGCTGCTCGGGGGCCTCCCCGCCGCCGACGGCGTGCCGCCCGGCGAGCTGGGCGTCGACGTCGGCGGTGCTGCCCTCGACCGGCCGGGCTGCCCGGTGCTGCTCGGCGGGCTCCTGGGTCGGGTCTAGCACCCGGTCGCCGGAGGCCATCCGCTCGTCGCCGCTCTCGGTGCGCAGCGCGACCTCGCGGATGAACACCACGGCCAGGAACGTGATGACCGACAGCAGCGCGGCGATCAGGAAGATCCGGCCGGTCGCGTCGCCGTAGGAGACCCGGATCAGGTCCTGGATCTCCGGCGGCGCGGTGCTCAGCGTCGCCAGTCCGACGTCCCCACCGCCGACCTGACCGGCCGCGCCGGCGGGCAGCCCGTCGGTGATCAGCGTGGTCACCCGGGCGCTGAGGACGGCGCCCAGCACCGAGACGCCGATGGTGCCGCCCAGACTGCGGAAGAAGGCCACCGCGGAGCTCGCGGCACCCAGGTCCGAGGCCGCCACCGTGTTCTGCACGGCGAGCACCAGGTTCTGCATCGTCATGCCGATGCCCAGGCCCAGGACGGCGAGGAAGAACCCGAGCAGGACCATGTCCGTGGTGTGGTCGATGGTCGACAGCAGGCCGAACCCGGCGGCGACCAGCACCGACCCGGCGACCAGGTAGGCCTTCCACTTCCCGTACTTGGAGATCAGGATCCCCGACGCGGTGGAGGAGACGAGCAGGCCACCGACCATCGGGATGGTCAGCAGGCCGGCCGCGGTCGGCGAGTAGCCCCGGGAGATCTGCAGGTACTGGCCCAGGAAGACCGTGGAGCCGAAGAGCGCGACGCCGACGGCGACCGAGGCGATGATCGCCAGCGTCGTCGTCCGGTCGCGGAACAGCCGCAGCGGGACGATCGGCTCCTTCGCGCGCATCTCGGTGACGACGAAAGCGACGACGGCGAGCAGCCCGCCGCCGACCATCAGCAGGGTCTCCAGCGACATCCAGGCGAAGGTGTCCCCGGCCAGGGTGACCCAGATCAGCAGCGCGGAGACGCCGGCGGTCAGGAAGGCAGCACCCAGGTAGTCGATGGTGACGTCGCGCTTGACGGTGGGCAGGTGCAGCGTGCGCTGCAGCAGCACCAGCGCGACGACGGCGAACGGGACGCCGACGAAGAAGCACCAGCGCCAGCCCAGCCAGCTGGTGTCGACCAGCAGCCCACCGATCAGCGGGCCGCCGACGGTCGCCACGGCCATCACGCCGCCCAGCAGGCCGGAGTACCGGCCGCGCTCGCGGGGGCTGATCATCGCGGCCATCGCGATCTGCACGAGCGCCTGCAGGCCGCCCAGGCCCAGGCCCTGCAGCACGCGCCAGCCGATCAGCGTGGGCACCGACTGCGCGAGTCCGGCGAGCATCGAGCCGACGACGAAGACGACGATGGCGATCTGGATGAGCAGCTTCTTGCTCATCAGGTCGGCGAGCTTGCCCCAGATCGGGGTGGAGGCGGTGCTGGCCAGCAGCGTCGCGGTGACGACCCAGGTGTACTGGCTCTGGCTGCCGCGCAGGTCGGTGATGATCGTGGGCAGGGCGTTCGAGACGACCGTCGAGGACAGGAACGCCACGAACAGCGCCAGGAGCAGCCCGGACAGGGCCTCCAGGATCTGCCGGTGGGTCATCCGGCCCTGCTGCTCGACTGCGGGCGCGGCGGCGGGGGTCTTCCCCGAGACGGTCCGCTCGGTGGTGGTGCTGGCCATGCTGGGTTCTCCCGGGTGGTGCGGAGGGGTGGGGGCTGGGCGCGCCGGGCGGGCCGGCGCCCGGTCAGCCGGGTGCGGTGGCAGCCCGGTCGGTGGCGGCCCTGTCGGTGGCGGCGAGGTCGGTGGTGAGCCGCTCCAGCAGGCGGGTGAGCTGCGCGGCCTCCTCCTCGGTCCAGTCGGCGAGGGCGGCCTGGGCCCACTGGCCGCGCACGCTGCGGGTGCGTTGCAGGGCGGCGGTGCCCTCGGCGGACAACGAGATGAGGCTGGCCCGGCCGTCCTGCGGGTCGGGCCGACGGTGGACGTACCCCGAGCGCTCCAGGGCCGCCACCTGCCGGCTCGCGACGGACACGTCGACACCGAGGCTGCAGGCCAGCGTGCTGAGCCGCTGCTCCCCCGAGATCTCCAGCGGCGCCATCACGGCCCAGCCGAAGGAGGGCAGGTCTCCGTAGAGCTCGTGGGCGGCGCGGTGCGAGAGCTGCCGGCCCACGCGCAGCAGCTGGCCCATGCCGGCGGTCAGCCGGTCGGTGGTGTCCTGCGTGATGCCCACGGGGTGCCTCCTGCGTTGCTTGTAGACCTCAACCATCTTCTGTCAGTTGGTTGTTGTCTGCAACTGCACCCGCTGTGAACCCCGGCACCCCACGACGACAGCAGGCCCGGCCGAGTCGGCCGGGCCTGCTGTCGTACTGGCTGGTGCGGTGCCGGGTCAGCCCTCGGGCTGGGCGGACTGCTGCGAGGCCTGGGCCTCACGGGCCTCCCCGAGCCGGTTCAACCGGCCCAGCAGCTCGGCCATGGTGGCCACGTCCCGGGTCTGCCAGTCGGCGAGGTCGGTCTCCCAGCGGGAGCGGCGGGCGTCCCGGATCTCGGACAGCCGGCGGTGGCCCTCCTCGGAGGTCGACAGCACCTGCGCCCGGCCGTCGTCGGGGTCCGCGGCCCGGTCCACCAGGCCCAGGTCGACCAGCGAGGCCACCTGCCGGCTCACCGTGGACTTGTCCAGTCCCAGCCGGGTGACGACGTCGCTGGCGCGCAGCGGGCCGGCGTCGTCGAGCAGCACCAGCAGGCCGTAGGCGGCGCCGTCGAGCCCGCGGTGCAGCTCGCTGGCCAGCCGGCCGTGGATGGCCCGCGCCCGGCGCAGCAGCAGCGCCACCTCGCGCTCGAGCATCACGTAGGCGGCGTGCGCGTCCAGCTCGTCGCCGGGCCGGGACCCGGCGGGGTCGCGGTCGACGGTCGTCCCGGCGGCGGTCTGCTGTGCGCTCACGTTGTCCTCCACGTCTGCGACCTGCGGTGGGTTCCCGACAGCGCCCGTGCCGGTGGTCACCGGGCGCCCCGCGGTGGCCGCGGCCGCCAGACGACGAGGGCCGAACCGGGCACCGGGTGGGAGAGGTCGGGCCGGAACCCGGCCGCCACCGCGGACTCCGCGGCCATCGCCCGACGCTGTGCGCCGTCGAGCTCGGCGAGCAGCTCGTGCACCCGCTCCTGGAGCGCCTCGACCTGGGACTCCAGCTCGATGATCCGCTTGATGCCGGCCAGGTTGACACCGTCCTCCTGGCTCAGCCGCTGGACCTCGCGCAGCAGGGCGACGTCCCGGGGGCTGTAGCGGCGTCCGCCCCCGGCGGTGCGACCCGGGCGGACGAGGCCCAGCCGGTCGTACTGGCGCAGTGTCTGGGCGTGCATGCCGGCCAGCTCGGCGGCGACGGAGATGACGAAGACCGGGGCGTCCTCGGCCACCGACCGGGGTTCGCTCACCGGACCGCCCTCCCCCGACGGGTCACCGGCCCCCTCACGAGGGGCTCCCGCCGCGGACCGCGGTCGTCACCCGCGGCCGGGGGTCCTCGACGAGCTCGGCACCCAGCTTCTCCACGGCCTCGCGGGCGCCGGGGGTCAGCGTCGTGGGCACCGCGACGGTCACCGTCACCAGCAGGTCACCCGCCTTCGCCTTGCCCTGCACGCCCCGGCCGCGGACCCGGAAGGTCCGGCCGCTCGCCGTGCCCGGCGGCACCCGCAGGGACACGTTGGCGTCCAGCGTCGGCACCGTCAGGGTCGTGCCCAACGTCGCCTCGGCGAAGGTGATGGGCACCTCGAGGGTGAGGTCGTCCCCGCTGCGCCCGAACAGCTCGCTGCCCGAGACGTGCACGACGACGAAGAGGTCGCCGGCCGGTCCACCGCGGCGGCCCGGAGCACCCTTGCCGACCAGCCGGATCCGCTGGCCGTCCTTGACCCCCGGCGGGATCCGGACGGTGATGGTCCGGGTCTGGTCGGTGATCCCGCTGCCCTTGCAGGTGGGGCAGGGGTCCTCGACGACCGAGCCGCTGCCGCGGCACTCCCGGCAGGGCTCGGAGAAGGCGAACGCGCCCTGGCTGCGGCTGGTCACCCCGGCGCCGTGGCAGACCGGGCAGGTGTGCGGGCTGGTGCCGGGCTTGGCACCACTGCCGTGGCAGGTCGCACAGGAACCCGGGCTCTGCATGCGCAGCGGGACGGTGACCCCGAGGACGGCCTCGTCGAAGGCGAGCGTCGCCTCGGTCTCCACGTCCTGGCCGCGGGCCGGGCCCGAGGCGGCTTGGCTGCGGCTGCGGGCTCCTCCGCCACCTCCGCCGGCGTTGCCGAACAGGCCACCGAACAGGTCGCCGATGCCGCCGGCACCGCCGGCTCCACCGGCCCGGCCGGCGCCCTGGTTGAACAGGTCGCCGAGGTCGAAGGGCTGGTTCCCACCGGCCGCGCCGGGGAAGCCGCCCGGGAAGCCCCCGCCGCCGCCACCGGGACGGAAGCCCCCGGAGCCGAACAGCCGGCGGGCCTCGTCGTACTCGCCGCGGCGCTTGGGGTCCGACAGCACGTCGTAGGCCTCGGACACGTCCTTGAACCGGGCCTCGGCCGCGGCGTTGCCCGGGTTCTTGTCCGGGTGCAGGTCGCGGGCGAGCGCGCGGTAGGCCTTCTTGATGGCGGCGGCGTCGGCGTCCTTCGCGACGCCCAGCGCGGCGTAGTAGTCCTTCTCGATGAAGTCCCGGGTGCTCATCGGGCGCCCCCTCCCTGCTCGGTCCGAGTGTCGGTGCTGGTGCCGGTGCTGCTGCCCGCGGGCGCGCACCGACGGGTGCGGCCGGGGCGACGTGGCGTCGCCCCGGCCGTCGACCCGTGGGTCAGCTCGCGGGCTGGTCGCCGTCCGCGGCCTGCTCGGACGGCTGGGCCACCGGCGCCGGGTTCTCCGGGTCGGTCACCCCCACCATCGCGGTGCGCAGCACACGCTCGCCGCGCCGGAAGCCCGGGCGCAGCACTGTGGTGGCGGTCGGGACCGTCACCTCGGCCGACGAGTCGTGCAGCACGGCCTCGTGCAGCGCCGGGTCGAACGGGTCGCCCGGCGCACCGAAGGTGGTGACGCCGAGACCGTCCAGCAGGCCCAGCACGCGGTCGGCGACGACCTTGAAGGCCCCCGTCAGGTCCCCGTGCTCCCGGGCCCGCTCGATGTCGTCGACGACCGGGATCAGCTGACCGGCGAACCGCTCGGCCGCCTGGTCGACGACCAGGGCGCGGTCGCGGTCGACCCGCCGCCGGTAGTTGGCGTACTCGGCGCTGACCCGCTGCAGGTCCTCCGTGCGCTCGGCCAGCTGCCGGGCGTCCTCGGTCTGCGGCTCGGCCGACGTCCCCGACTGCTCGGTGGACGCCGCCGACTGCTCGGTGGGCACCTCGGTGGCGACCGCGTCGGGCTGGTCGACCTCGGGTCCGGTCTGCTCGCTCATCTGCTCCCCTGGGGTGGCCGTCGGTGCGTGCTGGGGGGTGTCCGACCCGGGGGCCTGGGCACCGGGTCCGGCGGTGCCGGCCGGCACGTCCGCGGGGGACGCGCCGGCCGGCTGCCGGGCCTGGCCGCTGGTCGGGTCGATCCTGCGCCTGTCACGGATGACGACGCGCGGGGTCTCCTCGTCCTGCGGTCGGTCGCTCACTTCTTGTCGGTGTCCTCGTCCACGATCTCGGCGTCGACGACGTCGTCGTCGTTGCCCGGGGTCGCGCCCGCAGACCCGGCGGCACCCGCGGCGCCGGGCTGGCCCTCGGCACCGGCGGCGTTCTCGGCCTGCTGGGCGTAGAGGGCACCGCCGACCTCCTGGGAGATCCGGGCGACGTTCTCCTGGGCGGTCTTGATCGCCGCGGTGTCCGAGCCACCGAGGGCGGAGCGCAGGTCGGTCAGCGCCGCACCGAGCTCCTCCTTCTTGTCCTCGGGGATCTTGTCGCCGTTCTCCGCCAGGAACTTCTCGGTCTGGTACTGGAGGGACTCGGCCAGGTTGCGGGTCTCGGCCTCGTCGCGGCGCTTCTTGTCCTCCTCGGCGTGGGCCTCGGCGTCGGCCATCATCCGGGCGATGTCGTCCTTGGGCAGCGCCGAGCCGCCGGTGATCGTCATCGACTGCTCCTTGCCCGTGCCCAGGTCCTTGGCGTGGACGTGCACGATGCCGTTGGCGTCGATGTCGAAGGCGACCTCGACCTGCGGGACACCGCGGGGGGCCGGGGGCAGGCCGGTCAGCTCGAACATGCCGAGCTTCTTGTTGTAGGCGGCCATCTCGCGCTCGCCCTGGAAGACCTGGATCTGCACCGAGGGCTGGTTGTCGTCGGCGGTCGTGAAGATCTCCGAGCGCTTGGTCGGGATCGTGGTGTTCCGCTCGATGAGCTTGGTCATGATCCCGCCCTTGGTCTCGATGCCCAGGGACAGCGGGGTGACGTCGAGCAGCAGCACGTCCTTGACCTCGCCGCGGAGCACACCGGCCTGCAGCGCGGCACCCACGGCGACGACCTCGTCGGGGTTGACGCCCTTGTTGGGCTCCTTGCCACCGGTCAGCTCACGGACCAGGTCGGAGACGGCGGGCATCCGGGTGGAGCCACCGACGAGCACGACGTGGTCGATCTGGCCGACGGTGATGCCGGCGTCGCGCACGGCCTGGTTGAACGGGGCCTTGGCCCGGTCCAGCAGGTCCTGGGTCAGCCGCTGGAACTCCGCGCGGGTGAGCGTCACGTCCAGGTGCAGCGGGCCGTCGGCGCCAGCGGTGATGTAGGGCAGGTTGACGTTGGTCGACTGGGCGCCCGACAGCTCGATCTTGGCCTTCTCGGCGGCCTCGCGGAGGCGCTGCATGGCCAGCTTGTCCTTGGACAGGTCGATGCCGTTGCTGGCGTTGAAGGTCTTGACCAGGTGGTCCATGACCTTCTGGTCCCAGTCGTCGCCGCCGAGGCGGTTGTCACCGGCGGTGGCCTTGACCTCGATGACGCCGTCACCGATCTCCAGCAGGCTGACGTCGAACGTGCCGCCACCGAGGTCGAAGACCAGGATGGTCTGCTCGGTCTCGCCCTTGTCCAGGCCGTAGGCCAGCGCGGCGGCGGTGGGCTCGTTGACGATGCGCAGGACGTTGAGGCCCGCGATCTCACCGGCCTCCTTGGTGGCCTGGCGCTGGGCGTCCTCGAAGTAGGCCGGCACCGTGATGACGGCGTCGGTGACGGGCTCGCCCAGGTAGGTCTCGGCGTCGCGCTTGAGCTTCTGCAGCACGCGGGCGCTGATCTCCTGCGGCGTGTAGTTCTTGCCGTCGATCGCGTCGGTCTTCCACGTCGTGCCCATCTCGCGCTTGACGCTGCGGATGGTGCGGTCGACGTTGGTGACGGCCTGGTTCTTGGCCGACTGCCCGGTCAGGACCTCGCCGTTCTTGGCGAAGGCGACGACCGAGGGGGTCGTCCGCGAGCCCTCGGAGTTGGCGATGACCGTGGGCTCGCCACCCTCGAGGACGGCGACGACGGAGTTGGTGGTGCCGAGGTCGATGCCGACTGCACGTGACATGGAGGAAGAGGCCTTTCCGTTCGGGACTGCGGGGTTCGTGCGGGTCCGGTGGTCTCGCGGTGCCCGGGCCGGCGGTGGTTCACGCATGCCTTGCGCCGGGGCCGCTCAACTTTCCTGCCCACCCTAACGGCAGACCCCCCGCGGGTGTTCCCGGCGGTCACCCCGGCGGGCGGGGTGTGCGCCGGGGACCCCGGGGCCGGACCGGGCGCTCAGCGCCCGGTGGGCAGCCCGTCGAGGTCCTCGGAACCGGGACGGGGCCGCGGCATCCGGCTGACCACCAGGTCCCGGCCGCCCTCCTTGGCCACGTAGAGCAGCCGGTCGGCCCGCACCAGCACGGCGTCCACGGAGTCGGCGTCGGTGACCACGCTCACGCCGAAGCTGGCCGTCATGGCCAGCCCGCCCGGGAACTCGTGCTCGGAGATGTCGCGACGCAACCGCTGGGCGACGGCCTCCCCGGCCGCCAGGTCGGCACGGGGCACGACGACCAGGAACTCCTCGCCGCCCCACCGGCCGAAGACCGCGTCGGTGCGCAGCGAGCGCCGGACGACGTCGCCGACGCCCTGCAGGACCAGGTCCCCGACGTCGTGGCCGTACCGGTCGTTGACCGCCTTGAAGCGGTCCAGGTCGAACAGGACGACGGCCGTCGAGCCACCCTCCCGGCGGTCCTGCACGGCCCCGCGCAGGGCGTCGATGAGGCTGCGGCGGTTGGGCAGCCCGGTCAGCTCGTCGGTGTGCGCGAGGGTGTGCAGCCGCGCGGCCTCGGCACGGCTGAGCGCCAGCGCCTCCTTGCTGCGGGCCATCAGGAAGGCCAGCATCGCCAGCACCGCGACGTAGCCCAGCGCGGCGACGAGCTCGGCCGCGTACCCCCGACTGCCGGGCTGGGCGGGCAAGAAGCGGACCAGTCCGATGACCATCGCCGCCGCCGGCGCCAGCAGCGAGGCCACCAGAGCCCACCGGGTGTCGAACCACAGGTGGGCCAGCACGACGAGCAGGCAGAGGTTGGCGAAGACCCCGGGGAACAACGAGGCCCAGGCGGCGTCGTCACTGGGCGCCTCGGCCAGCTGCACGCCCATCGTGGTCAGCCAGACCCCGGCCACCGTGACGTAGCCGCCGACCTCGACGTAGCGGATCCGGCGCGGGGCCCACACCAGCACGGCGACGGCGGAGAGCAGGAAGAGCGCCAGCAGGGGGAAGGAGACCCGGCGCTCGACGTCCGAGGAGCCCCCGGAGGCGATCTGCCAGGCACAGCCGGCCAGACCCACGACGGCGATGGCGAGGTAGACCCGGCGACGCACCTCCCCGCGCACGTCGTCGCCTCCCCTGCCGGCCCCGGCCGGGCTGGGGGATCAGCACGGGCGTGAGCGGTCGCGACAGGTTGGCACGCCCGGGAGCGCAGGGCAAAGCGCCCCCGGTTCCCGCGGACACCCCGAGCAGACCCCTGGGAGCCCGGTTACTCGCCAGTAGCATGTCGGTGCGCTCGGCTAGTGTCCGCGCCAGTTCCCGGGGTCGTCGTCGACCGCCCGGGGGGAGAGGGAGTCTCGTGGGCCCGTTGCAGATCGTCCTGGGCACGCTCGCTGTGCTGCTGCTCGTCGTCGCCGTGGTGCTGGCGACCCAGGCGGTGCGGAAGATGCTCGCCGTCATCAAGACCGGGCAGGCCGACGGCACCCGGTTCGGGCCCGTCGTCCCCCGGCTCAAGAACCTGGCCGTGGAGTCCCTGGGGCACACCCGGATGCTCAAGTGGTCGACCATCGGCGCCGCGCACTGGTTCGTGATGGTGGGCTTCTACGGCCTGTTCCTCACCCTGGTCGAGGCCTTCGGCGAGGTCTTCTCCCCCACCTTCCACCTGCCGCTGATCGGCAACTGGGGCGTCTGGAACCTCTTCGTCGACGTCATCGGCCTGGGCACGGTCATCGGCATCCTGGTGCTGATCGTCATCCGACAGAAGGACCACCCCCGCCGCACCGGCCGCAACGGGCGCTTCACCGGCTCCAACGAGGGCCGCGGCTACTTCGTCGAGGCCGTCGTGCTGGTCATCGGCCTGTGCATCCTGTCCATCCGGGCCGCCAAGATCGCCTCGGGCATCGACGACGCCCCCGGCTGGTCGCACCCGGTCAGCTCGGCGCTGTCCAACCTCTTCCCCGACAGCCCCGACCTGGTCAGTGTCATCGCCTTCGTCAAGATCGTCGTCAGCCTGGTCTGGCTGATCGTGATCGCCCGCAACCTGACGATGGGCGTGGCCTGGCACCGGTTCAGCGCCTTCTTCAACATCTACTTCAAGCGCGAGGACGACGGCTCCGTCGCGCTGGGCCCGCTGCAGCCGATGACCTCCGGCGGCGTGCCGATCGACTTCGAGGACCCCGACGAGGACGCGACCTTCGGCCGCGGCAAGATCGAGGACTTCACCTGGAAGGGGATGCTGGACTTCACCACTTGCACCGAGTGCGGGCGGTGCCAGAGCCAGTGCCCGGCCTGGAACACCGGCAAGCCGCTGTCCCCGAAGATGGTCGTGATGGACCTGCGGGACCACCTCTACGCCAAGGCGCCCTACCTGGTCGGCGCCCGCACCGTCGGTGACGGCAAGGGCGACAGCGACGGCGGCGAGTCCACGATGACGCCGGAGGCGCCCTCGGAGGAGCAGACCTGGTACTCCGGGTTCGCCCGCATCCAGGGCACCAACGACGCGCAGGCCGAGCGGCCGCTGGTCGGGACGCTCGAGGAGGGCGGGGTCATCGACCCCGACGTGCTGTGGAGCTGCACCAGCTGCGGCGCCTGCGTCGAGCAGTGCCCGGTCGACATCGAGCACGTCGACCACATCATGGACATGCGCCGCTACATGACCCTGATCGAGTCCAGCTTCCCCTCCGAGGCCGGCGTGATGCTGCGCAACCTGGAGAACCGCGGCAACCCGTGGGGCGTCAGCCCGTCCACCCGGGACGAGTGGATGAAGGACATGGACTTCGAGGTCCGCCAGGTCGAGGGGGCCATCGACGACGACGTCGAGTACCTGTTCTGGGTGGGCTGCGCCGGGGCCATCGACGACCGGGCCAAGAAGGTCACCAAGGCCGTCGCCGAGCTGCTGCACACCGCCGGCGTGGAGTTCGCCGTGCTGGGTTCGGGGGAGACCTGCACCGGTGACCCGGCCCGCCGGATGGGCAACGAGTTCGTCTTCCAGCAGCTGGCCGCGGAGAACGTCGAGACGCTGAACACCGTCTTCGAGGGCCGGGAGACCGGCCGCCGCAAGATCGTGGCCACCTGCCCGCACTGCTTCAACTCGATCAACCGCGAGTACCCCCAGCTGGGCGGGGACTACGACGTCGTGCACCACACCCAGCTGCTGGGGCAGCTCGTGGAGGAGGGCCGGCTGGTGCCGGTCACCCCGATCGACCGCAAGGTGACCTACCACGACCCGTGCTTCCTGGGTCGGCACAACAAGGTCTACACGCCGCCGCGGGAGATCCTGGACAGCGTCCAGGGCCTGCGCACCCAGGAGATGCACCGCTGCAAGGACCGCGGGTTCTGCTGCGGCGCCGGCGGTGCGCGGATGTGGATGGAGGAGAAGATCGGGACGCGGATCAACATGAACCGCACCGAGGAGGCCCTCGAGCTCGAGCCCGACGTCATCTCCACCGCCTGCCCGTTCTGCATCACGATGCTCAGCGACGCGGTGAACACCAAGAAGGAGAAGGGCGAGGCGGCCGAGCACGTCGAGGTCCTCGACGTCAGCCAGATCCTGCTGCGCGCGATGGCGCCGGTGGGTGCCGCCGCGGCGGGCACCCAGTCCGGACCCACGCCGGGTTCCGAGGGCCCGACCGACCGCGGCACGGCGCCCCAGGGCACCGAGCACGGGGAGACCCAGCAGGGCCAGTCCGGTCCGGGTGCGGCCCCGGCCGAGTAGCCCACCGCACGTCGGCAGAGCCCCGGGGACCACGGTCCCCGGGGCTCTGCTGCGTCCGGAGGAGGGGACACTGGGCCGGTGAGCTTCATCTTCGGCGGGGTGCGCGGGCGCGAGGACCCCGAGCTCGCCGCGGGCAACCGTCGCTCGGCGCTGCACTACGCCCGCGACGTCAACGACGAGCGGGTGCTCGCCGACGACCGGCCGACCATCCGCCGCGGCAACCACTGGGTCTGGCTCGCGGTCGCCGTCGTGGTGCTCGGCGTCCTCGGCTTCGCCGGCTCACGGGGCGCGGACGCCGTCCCGCTGACCGCGGACTGCGACACCCCCGCGATCGGGGTGCAGTCCAGCCAGGTCACCGCGGGGCAGACGCTGCGGTACCGGCTCACCGGCCCGGACGACGCCGCCTACGTGGTCACCGTCGACGGCACCCCCGTCCGCGGCGACGCCGGCTCCACGGTCAGCTACACCCAGACCCCGGCCGGCCCGGCGCTGGAGCTGCAGCAGTGCCTGTCCCCCGACCTGGCCATCGCCGCCCCGGCCGGTGACGGGCCGCACGAGATCGCGATGCTGCGGCTGGCCGGGGACGGCAGCACCACCACGGTCGCCACCACCACGGTCCAGGTCACCGGCACCCCGTAGCCCCGCCCGGCGGTGCACCCGGTCGAGCACCCGCCCGGCGGACCGACCCCCGTGCCGCGACCTGGTACTGATCACCCGTGCTGCTCCACCTGAGGATCACCGTCCCGACCGACCGGACCGACGAGGTCCTGACGCTGCTGTCCGACCACGTGGGCGTCACCCACCTGGTGCACCTGCCGGGGGTGGTGCGCCGCCCCTCCGGCGACCTGGTGATGTGCGACGTGGCCCGGGAGTCCGTGGACCACCTGGTCGACGAGCTGCAGCGGCACGGGGTGGAGCGCGAGGGCGGCATCGCCATCGAGAGCGTGGACACCTCGTTGTCGGCGGCCACCGAGCAGTCGGTCCGGGACGCCCCCGGGGACGGCGCGGACGCGGTGGTCTGGGACCAGGTGGTCGCCACCGCCGACGAGGAGTCCCGGCTGACCCTCACGTTCTGCGCGTTCCTGACGATCGCGACGCTGCTCGCGGCGATGGCGATCGTCACCGACTCGGCGGTGCTGCTCATCGGCGGCATGGTCATGGGCCCGGAGTTCAGCCCGCTGGCCGGCATCGCGCTGGGCCTGGTGCACGGCCACCGCGGGATCATCCGGCACTCCCTCAAGGCACTGGGGATCGGCTTCGCCGTCGCCACGCTGCTGACGATCGTCTTCTGCCTGGCACTGCGGGGACTGGGCTGGGCCGACGTGGGCGACCTGCTCGCCGAGCGCCCGGCCACCGGGTTCATCACCCGGCCCGACCGGTGGTCCTTCCCGGTCGCGTTCATCGCCGGGGTGGCCGGGATGCTGGCGCTGACCAGCTCCAAGTCGGCCAGCCTGGTCGGCGTCTTCATCTCGGTGACGACGGTGCCCGCGGCCGCAGCCTTCGCCCTGGGCGTGGCGTTCGGGGACGGGGCGGACTCGGCACGGTCGGTGCTCCAGCTCGGGATCAACGTCGCCGGGATCCTGCTCGCGGCGGTGCTGACGCTGCTGGTGCTCAAGGCGTTCTGGCGGCGCGTGCCGCGGGCCGTGCCGCGCCGGCTCCTCGACACCCCCCGGTGACCCGACGGCCGGGCGGACCCGGTCGTGCCACCATGTCGCCCGTGGTCCAGGTCCCGGCTCAGGTGTCGGCCACCCCGGGTGCCCTGCTGCACCACGTCCGGACCGGCCGGGCCAAGAGCCGCGCGGAGCTCGTGGCGCTGACCGGCGCCTCGCGGAACACGATCAGCAACCGGGTGGACCAGCTGATCGCGGCGAACCTGCTGGCCGAGGGTGGGCGGGGCTGGAGCACCGGCGGGCGACCGCCGACGCTGCTGCAGTTCAACGCCGAGGCCGGCTGCGTGCTCGCCGTCGACCTGGGGGTCACCAGCGTCGACGTCGCCGTCACCGACCTGTCGGCCCGGGTGCTGGCCACCGCGGGGCACCCGATCGACATCTCGGCGGGCCCGGCCGCGGTGCTGGCCGAGGCCGAGCGGCTGGCCCGCGAGGTGCTCACCGAGGCCGGGCTGCGCGACGAGGACGTCCGCTCGGTGGGGGTCGGCGTCCCCGGGCCGGTGGAGTTCTCGACCGGGCGGCCCTCGCACCCGCCGATCATGCCTGGCTGGCACGACCACCCGATCCCGGACGCATTCGGCCGTTGGGCCGCGCCGGTCTTCGTGGACAACGACGTGAACGTGATGGCACTGGGCGAGATGGGCGTCGGCGGGTCGGTGCAGGACGTGCTGGTCGTCAAGGTCGGCACCGGGGTGGGCTGCGGGATCATCGTCGAGGGCCGGGTCTACCGGGGGGCTCAGGGCAGCGCCGGGGACATCGGGCACATCCACGTCCCGGCCGCCGACGGGCGCAGCGTGCTGTGCCGCTGCGGGAACACCAACTGCCTGGAGGCGCTCGCCAGCGGGGCGTCGCTGCTGCGCGACGCGCTGGCGGCGGGACTGCCGGTGACCACCACCCGGGACGTCGTCGAGCTGGCCGCCCACGGGGACGGCGCGGCACTGGAGCTGGTGCGGGACGCCGGCCGGACCATCGGCACCGTGCTGGCCTCGCTGGTCAACTTCTTCAACCCGCACCGCATCGTGGTCACCGGCGGGGTGGCCCGGGCGGGCCTGCCGCTGCTGTCGGGCATCCGGGAGTCGGTCTACGCCCGGGCGATGCCGCTGGCCGCCCGCACGCTGGACATCTCGGTGAGCGACGCCCCGGACCTGTCGGGCCGCGTGGGCGCCGCGCTGATGGCCATCGAGGGCTACCTCGACGAGGACTCCGTCCGCGAGGCCATCACCTCCTAGGCGCCGTGCGGCCTCTCACGCACCACCGTGCACATCGGTGTCTGTTGCGTTTCGGTAACGACGCCGAGCGACCTTGACCACACCTCTGACAACCCCATAGGTTGACGCCGCAACGCACTAATGCTCAGTGGTGAGCATAAGTCAGGAGGGCGGCGATGTGGCCGGGACCGACGTGAGCGGTCCCCTGCTGGAGATGCAGGGGATCGTCAAGACCTTCCCCGGGGTGCGGGCCCTGGGCGGCGTGGACCTCGACGTCCGGGCCGGGGAGGTGCACTGCCTGCTGGGCCAGAACGGGGCCGGCAAGTCCACCCTGATCAAGGTCCTGGCCGGCGCGCACCAGCCCGACGAGGGCGTGATCCGCTGGCGCGGCGAGCAGGTCCGGCTCAGCGACCCGCAGGCCGCGATGAGCCTGGGCATCGCCACCATCTACCAGGAGCTCGACCTCGTCGCCGGCCTCTCGGTCGCCGACAACGTCTTCCTGGGCCGGGAGCGCTCCCGCTTCGGCCTCAGCCGCCCGGCTGCCGACCAGCGCGCAACCGCCGAGCTCATGGCCCGGCTGGGCCACCCGGAGATCCGGCCCGGCACCGAGGTCGGCGCCCTGTCGGCGGCCAGCCAGCAGATGGTCAGCATCGCCCGGGCGCTCAGCCAGGACGCCCGGCTGATCGTCATGGACGAGCCCTCCGCGGTGCTGGACAACGAGGAGGTCGAGCGGCTCTTCGACGTCGTCCGCGACCTCACCGCCCACGGCGTGGCCGTCGTGTACATCTCCCACCGGCTGGAGGAGATCCGCCAGGTCGGCGACCGGATCACCGTCATCAAGGACGGCCGCACCGTCGCGACCGGCCTGCCCGCCCGGGAGACCCCGACCCGCGAGGTCATCTCGCTGATGACCGGCCGCACCATCGAGTACGTCTTCCCCCAGCGCACCGAACGGCCGGCCGCGAGCGCCGCCCCGGTGCTCGAGGTGACCGGGCTCAGCGTCCCGGGCCGGTTCTCCGACGTCTCCTTCACGGTCGCTCCCGGGGAGATCCTGGGCCTGGCCGGGCTCGTCGGCTCCGGCCGGTCCGAGGTGCTCGAAGCCGTCTACGGGGCCCGCCGGCCCAGCACCGGTGAGGTCCGCGTCGACGGCCGCAAGCTGCGCGCCGGCGACGTCGCCGCCGCGGTCGGCGCCGGCGTGGGCCTGGCCCCCGAGGAGCGCAAGAGCCAGGCGCTGCTGCTGGGCGACCCCATCTACCGCAACATCACCCTGTCCAGCCTGGCCCGCTTCTCCCGGGCCGGCTTCCTGTCCGTGCGGGCCGAGAAGGCCGCGGCCATCGAGCAGACCGAGGCACTGGACCTGCGCCCGGTCGACGTGGACCGCGAGGTCCGCACCCTGTCCGGCGGCAACCAGCAGAAGGTCGTGCTGGCCCGCTGGCTGCTGCGGGACTGCCGGGTGCTGCTGCTGGACGAGCCCACCCGCGGGGTCGACGTGGGGGCCCGGTCGGAGATCTACGCGCTGGTCCGCGCCCTGGCCGACCGCGGGGTGGCCGTGGTCGTGGTCAGCAGCGAGATCCCCGAGGTCCTGGGCCTCGCCGACCGGGTCCTCGTGTTGGCCGACGGCCGCGTCATGGCCGACGAGCCGGCCACCGCACTGGACGAACACCGGGTCCTGGACCTGGTGATGCAGGGCCTCCCCAGCGGGGCCACCCACACCACCGAGGGGCACGTGGCATGACCGAGCAGACCTCCACCACCACCGCGGCCGGCGCGAGCCCGGCCTCCGACCGGCCCGGGCCGCCCCCGAGCACCCGGGGCAGCTCCGGCGGGGGCTTCCTGTCGGGCTCGGTCGGGCGCAACATGGGCCTCGTCGTCGCGTTCGCCCTGCTCTGCATCGTCGGGATCGTCACCGCCGGCGACCGGTTCGCCAGCACCGACAACGTGGTGACCATCCTGCGGCTGGCCGCCGTCGTCGGCGTCGTCAGCATCGGCATGACCTTCGTGATCATCGGCGGCGGCATCGACCTGTCCGTCGGCGCGCTGGTCGCGCTGTCCTCGGTCTGGGCCACCACCCTGGCCACCCAGGCGATGGCCGCCGACACGCACTGGATCGTCATGGTCGGGACGGCGGTGCTGGTCGGCGCGGTGGCCGGCCTGGTCAACGGGGTGGTGATCGCCTACGGGAAGCTCGTGGCCTTCATCGCCACCCTGGCCATGCTCGCCGCCGCCCGCGGCCTGGCCGAGATCATCGCCAACCGGCGCACCCAGACCGTCCGGGACGAGTCGTTCCTGTCCTTCTTCGGCGCCTCGCCGCTGGGCATCCCGATGCTGGTGTGGATCTTCGCGGTGGTCGCCGTCGCCGGGTGGGTGCTGCTCAACCGCACCACCTTCGGGCGCCGCACGTTCGCCGTCGGCGGCAACGCCGAGGCCGCCCGGCTGGCCGGCATCCGGGTGCAGCGGCACACCGTGGCCCTGTACGTCCTGTCCGGGGTCACCTGCGGCATCGCCGCGGTGATGCTGATGGCGCGCACCACGACCGGCAGCTCCACGCACGGCACGCTGCTGGAGCTGGACGCGATCGCCGCCGTCGTCATCGGCGGGACGCTCCTGGTCGGTGGCCGCGGCACGATCGTCGGCACCGTCCTGGGCGTGCTGATCTTCACCACGCTGAGCAACGTCTTCACGCTGAACAACCTGTCCAGCTCCTCGCAGGCGGTCGCCAAGGGCGTGATCATCGTCGCCGCCGTCCTGCTGCAGCAGCGGGTCGCCGCGGGCCGCCGGCAGAAGCGGTCCGGCAAGGCCCTGCCGCCGACCGCCGCCGAGGGGGCCCCGGCCGGCGCGAGCCCCGGCGTCCCCGCCCCCTGACCAGCACGGCCCCCTGACCAGCACCGTCCCCTGAGCACCGCCTCCTGACCAGCTCCCCCAGCTCGTCCCGCACCACCCACCACCCCGATCGACCGGCACCGCGCCGTTCGGCGACCCCGCGAGGAGAACCCCATGTCTGCAACGAGGCAGCGCCGCCTGCTGACCACCGCCGTCGCCCTGGTCGGCGCCGGCGCCCTGGTCGCCGGCTGCACCGGCAACACCCCCGAGGCCAGCAGCTCCGGCGGCGGCGGGAACAACGCCGCCAGCTCCAACGACGACACCGGTGACACCGTCACCATCGGCTTCTCCGCGCCGGCCGCCGACCACGGCTGGATGGCCCAGATCACCGAGGCCGCCCGCGCCGAGGCCGAGGGCTACGACGACGTCGAGCTGATCGTCGCCGAGGGCACCAACGACGTGTCCGCCCAGATCAGCCAGGTCGAGACCTTCATCAACGACGGCGTCGACGCGATCGTGCTGCTGCCCTTCGACGGCGCCGCGATGACCCCGATCGCGCTGGAGGCCATGCAGGCCGGCATCCCGGTCATCAACGTCGACCGCGAGTTCGACGACCCGGACGCCGCCCGCGTCACGATCCTGGGCGACAACTACGGCATGGGCGTCTCGGCCGGGCAGTACGTCTGCTCCCAGCTGGAGGACACCCCCGACGCCGTCGTCGCCGAGGTCGCCGGCATCGACTCGCTGCCGCTGACCCAGGAGCGCAGCCAGGGCTTCTCCGACGCCCTCGCCGACTGCGGCCTGGACGTCGACAACCGGGTCGCCGCGGAGTTCACCGTGGAGTCCGGCGAGGAGGTCACGGCGAACCTGCTGCAGGCCGCCCCGCAGATCGACGCCCTGTGGAACCACGACGACGACCAGGGCATCGGCGTCCTGGCCGCCATCGACAACGCCGGCCGTGACGAGTTCTTCATGGTCGGTGGTGCCGGGTCGGCCAACGCGATGCGCGACATCCAGGCCGGCGACTCGGTCCTGCAGGCCACCGTCATCTACCCGGCCAGCCAGGCCGCGGACGGCGTCCGGCTGGCCCGGCTCGTCGCCCAGGGCAAGGCCCTCTCGGACCTGATCGACGTCGAGGTGCCCCGCCAGATCACCCTGTCGGCCCCCGTCGTCACCGCGGACAACGTCGACCAGTACATCGACAGCGCGTTCGAGTCCTGAGCCGCCGCCGGGGTGCGCGGGTCTCCCCCGCGCACCCCGGCACCCCCTGAGGAGAGGACCGAGATGAGCACCCCCCTGCGTGTCGCGATGGTCGGCCACGCCTTCATGGGCGCCGCCCACTCGCAGGCCTGGCGCACCGCCCCCCGTTTCTTCGACCTGCCGCTGCGCCCGGAGATGTCCCTGCTGGTCGGCCGGGACGCCGAGCGCACCGCGGCCGCCGCCGACCGCCTCGGCTGGGCGGCCACCAGCACCGACTGGCAGGCCGCCGTGCAGAGCCCCGACGTCGACCTGGTCGACGTCTGCACCCCCGGCGACACCCACGCCGAGATCGCGATCGCGGCGCTGGAGGCCGGCAAGCACGTGCTGTGCGAGAAGCCGCTGGCCAACTCCGTGGCCGAGGCCGAGGCGATGACCGCGGCCGCCGGGCGCGCCGCCGAGCGCGGCGTGTCGGCGATGGTCGGCTTCACCTACCGGCGGGTCCCGGCCGTCGCACTGGCCCGCCAGCTGGTGGCCGAGGGCCGGATCGGCGAGGTCCGGCACGTCCGGGCCGCCTACCTGCAGGACTGGATCGCCGACCCGGCCGCCCCGATGTCCTGGCGGCTGGAGGCCGACAAGGCCGGTTCCGGCGCGCTGGGCGACATCGGCGCGCACGTGGTCGACCTGACCCAGCACATCACCGGCGAGGTCGTCACCGGCGTCAGCGCCGCGCTGGAGACCTTCGTCAAGGAGCGCCCGCTGGCAGCTGCCGGCGGGTCGCTGGCCGGCACGGCCGGCGAGGGCACCGGCACGGTCACCGTGGACGACGCCGCGGTCTTCCTGGCCCGGTTCTCCGGCGGCGGGCTGGCCACCTTCGAGGCCACCCGCTTCGCCCTGGGCCGCAAGAACGCCATCCGGATCGAGGTCAACGGCTCCCTGGGCAGCCTGGCCTTCGACTTCGAGGACATGAACGTCCTGGAGTTCTTCGACGGCGCCGAGCCCGACACGACCGCCGGCTTCCGGCGGATCCTGGTCACCGAGCCCGGCCACCCCCACGTCGGCGCCTGGTGGCCGGCCGGGCACGGTCTGGGTTACGAGCACGCCTTCACCCACCAGGTGGTCGACCTGGTCGGCGCGCTGGCCGCGGGCGAGCAGCCCACGCCGTCCTTCGCCGACGGGTTGGCCGTGCAGCGGGTGCTGGACGCCGTCCAGCGCAGCGCCGCCGACCGGTCCACCTGGACCCCCGTCCCCCTCTAGACAGCCCTGTAGAGAGCGAGAGCCCGATGCCCCGCCCCGTCACCCTGTTCACCGGCCAGTGGGCCGACCTGCCCTTCGAGGAGGTGTGCCGACTGGCCTCCGGGTGGGGTTACGACGGCCTGGAGATCGCCTGCTGGGGCGACCACCTCGACGTCGTCCGCGCCACCGAGGACGACGCCTACCTGCAGGCCAAGAAGGACCTGCTGGAGCAGCACGGCCTGTCGGTCTTCGCGATCAGCAACCACCTCAACGGCCAGGCCGTCTGCGACGACCCGATCGACGAGCGGCACGCCGACATGGTCGACCCGCGGGTCTGGGGTGACGGCGACCCCGAGGGCGTCCGCCGCCGGGCCGCCGAGGAGATGAAGGCGACCGCGCACGCCGCGCGGGCGCTGGGCGTGTCCACCGTCGTCGGCTTCACCGGGTCCTCCATCTGGAAGACCGTGGCGATGTTCCCGCCGGTGCCCGCGTCGATGATCGACGCCGGATACCAGGACTTCGCCGACCGGTGGAACCCCGTGCTGGACGAGTTCGACGCCGCCGGCGTCCGGTTCGCCCACGAGGTGCACCCCTCGGAGATCGCCTACGACTACTGGACGACGGTCCGGGCGCTGGAGGCCATCGGGCACCGGGAGGCCTTCGGGCTGAACTGGGACCCCAGCCACTTCGTGTGGCAGGACCTGGACCCGGTCGGGTTCCTCTGGGACTTCAAGGACCGGATCTACCACGTGGACTGCAAGGACGCGAAGAAGCAGGTCGGCAACGGCCGCAACGGCCGGATGGGCTCGCACCTGCCCTGGGCCGACCCGCGGCGCGGCTGGGACTTCGTCTCCACCGGGCACGGCGACGTCCCGTGGGAGGCGTGCTTCCGGATGCTGAACACGATCGGCTACGACGGCCCGATCTCCGTCGAGTGGGAGGACGCCGGGATGGACCGCCTGGTCGGCGCCCCCGAGGCACTGGCGTTCGTCCGCAACCTGGCGTTCGACCCGCCCTCGGCGGCGTTCGACGCGGCGTTCAGCCGCAGCTGACCCTCCTGCCGGGCCCCTCCGGGCCGGGTGGACCATGCACCCTGTGAGCAAGACCGTGAGCACGACTCAGGACTCCGCACCAGCCCCCGCCGGGGCCCCCCGTCGGGGGCTGGTGCTCGTCGCGGTGGCGATCGTGCTCACCGGCTTCAACCTGCGGACGGCGGTCAACGGCGTCGGCCCGGTGCTGCAGGAGATCGAGCGCGGCCTGGGCATCTCCTCCGGCGCCGCCGGGCTGATCACCACGATGCCGCTGCTGTGCTTCGCGCTCATCGGCTTCGCCGGGCCCCCGCTGGCCGCCCGGTTCCGGGACGGCCACGTGCTGGCCGCCGCGCTGCTGGTGATGGCGCTGGGCGTCATCGGCCGGGCCGCGGCACCGTCGTTCTGGCTCTTCCTGCTGGGCACGGTGGCCACGATGGTCGGCGGCGCGCTGGGCAACGTGCTGCTGCCGGGCATCGTCAAGCACTGGTTCCCGCACCGCACCGGGCTGCTGGTGGGCGCCTACAGCACGACCATGGCCATCGGCGGCGCCGTCGCCAGCGTCTCGACCGCCCCGATCGCGGCGGCCGTGGGCACCGACGGCTGGCGCTGGGCACTGGGGGTCTGGGCGGTCTTCGCGCTGCTGGCGGTGGCGCCGTGGCTGCTGGTGCCGCGCCGGTCGGCCGGGACGGGCACGCCGCGGTCCGCCGTCCGGCTGCGGGTGCTGGTGCGCAGCTCGCTGGCCTGGCAGATGGCCGTGTTCTTCGGCCTGCAGGCGATGCAGGCCTACGTGATCGTCGGCTGGACGGCGCAGTACCTGCGCGACGAGGGCATGTCCGCCGCGGCGGCCGGGGTGCTGGTCGGGGTCAACGCGCTGATCGTCATCCCGCTCAACGCGCTGGTGCCCTCGGGAGCGGTCCGGCAGTCCTGGCAGCGGCCCATGCTGGTCGGCTTCATGGCCTGCTACCTGGTGGGCTGGACCGGGCTGCTGCTGGCGCCGCTGACCCTCACCTGGCTGTGGATGTCGATGCTCGGCATCGGCATGGGCACGTTCGCGATGGTGCTGTCGCTGATCGGCCTGCGCGCCCGGACGCCGGAGACGGTGAACGCGCTGTCGACCGTCGTGCAGGGCTGGGGCTACTCGATCGCCGCCGTGGGCCCGCTGCTGGTCGGCCTGCTGCGCGGTCTCACCGGCGGCTACACCGGCATGTTCGTGCTGGTCTACGCCGGCGTCGCCGGGCTGTTCGTCACCGGCTGGCTGGTCTGCGCCGACCGGCAGGTGGACGACGAGGTGCCCGGCCTGCGGGTGGGCCCGCCGACCGGGGAGCCCGGGGTGGAGGCCGCCGGCGTCGAGTCCCCGGTGGCCGTGCCGCGCAGCTGACGGAGTGCCACGGCGCGGATCCCGCGCCCCTCCCACTCCGTGCGGTCAGTCGCGGACGTGGGTGTCCGCGACGCTGAAGGAGCGGTACGAGCGGGACGGCGTCGGACCGCGCTGGTCCTGGTAGCGGGAGCCGTAGACCGAGCTGCCGTAGGGGTGCTCGGAGGGGCTGCTGAGCCGGAACAGGCACAGCTGGCCGATCTTCATCCCCGGCCACAGCGTGATCGGCAGGTTCGCCACGTTGGACAGCTCCAGGGTGATGGAGCCGGAGAACCCGGGGTCGACGAAGCCGGCCGTGGAGTGGGTGAGCAGTCCCAGTCGGCCCAGGGAGGACTTGCCCTCCAGGCGGGCGGCCAGGTCGTCGGGCAGCGAGACGACCTCGAGGGTCGAGCCCAGCACGAACTCCCCCGGGTGCAGCACGAACGGCTCGCCCTCGGCCGGCTCCACCAGGGTGGTCAGGTCGTCCTGCTGCCGGGCCGGGTCGATGTGGGTGTACCGGGCGTTGTTGAAGACCCGGAAGAACCTGTCCAGCCGGACGTCGATGCTCGAGGGCTGGATCAACCCGGGGTCGTGGGGCTCGATGCCCACCCGGCCCTCGGCGATCGCGGCGGTGATGTCGCGGTCGGACAGCAGCATGGCGCGGACCCTACAGATCTCGACTCAAGTCCTGGCGCCACGTTCCGACCACGAGGGTTCCAGCACACCAACGGACGGAAGTCTCCCCGATGCCGAGCACTCTCGAGGCACCCCCGACCGAGCGGCGCACGCGGCCCGCCATCCGACCCACCGGGGTGGAGCGGACGTTCTCCGCCGACGAGCTCATCGTCTCCAAGACCGACCGGCGCGGGGTCATCACCTACGCCAACGACGTCTTCCTGCGGGTCGGCGCCTACTCCCTGGACGAGGTGGTCGGGCAGCCGCACAGCCTCATCCGGCACCCGGAGATGCCCCGCGCCGTCTTCGCCCTGCTGTGGGACACCCTCGGCCGCGGCCAGGAGCTCTTCGCCTACATCAACAACCTGGCCGCCGACGGCGCCAACTACTGGGTCCTCGCGCACGTGACGCCCTCCTGGGACGCCTCCGGGCAGGTCGTCGGCTACCACTCCAACCGGCGCCGCCCCTCGCCCCGCGCCCTGCAGCAGATCCGCCCGCTCTACGAGCGCCTGCTCGCCGAGGAGCGACGGCACCCCAACGCCCGCGCCGCGGTCACGGCCTCCTCGGCGCTGTTCATCGAGCTGGTCACCGAACGCGCCGGCAGCTACGAGGACCTGATCTGGTCCGTCATCGGGTCCGAGGAGAACTGACGTGGCACTGCGATCCCGCTCCCACTCGGCCTCCGACGCCGCCGAGCTCGCCGTCTACCGGGCGTTCGTCCGTCGCCTCACCGAGGACTGCGCCGCCGTCGCCCGCGGTGACCTGGAGGCCCGCAGCCTCCCGGTCGAGGGCTCCGACGACGTCCCCGAGCTGCTGGCGCTGCGCGATGCCGCCAACCGGGCCTTCGACGTCTCCGACGCCTTCGTCCGCGAGGCCAGCGCCGCACTGACCTCGGCCGCGGAGGGCCGCTTCCACCGCAAGGTGCTGCTCACCGGGCTCCCAGGGGCCTTCCGGCGCAGCGCCACGGCCATCAACGACGCCCGCGACGCCATGCGCACCACCGCCGGCCGGGTCGAGACGGCGGCCACCGACCGCCTCGCGCTGGCCGACGAGTTCGAGACGGTCGCGCTGGCCACCAGCGAGGGCCTGGCCACCGCCTCCACCGAGCTGTCGGCCACCGCGTCCGGGCTGACCGACGCCGCCCACGCCGCCAGCTCGGAGGTCGTCGCGGCCCGCGAGACGCTGGGCTCGCTCACCCGGTCCTCGGTGGAGATCCAGACCGTCATCGCGCTCATCGACTCCGTCGCCGCCCAGACCCGGTTGCTGGCGCTCAACGCGACCATCGAGGCCGCCCGCGCCGGCGAGGCCGGCCGCGGCTTCGCGGTCGTCGCCAGCGAGGTCAAGGACCTCGCCGACCAGACCGGCCGGGCCACCGAGCAGGTCGCCAAGCAGGTGCAGGGCATCCAGCGCTCCTGCGACGACGTCGCCGCGGTGATGACCGGCGTCGGGGACACCGTCGGTGCGATGACCGCGCTGGTCGACGGGATCGTGGCCGCCGTCGACGGCTCGGCCTCCCTGGGCGGCCCGCGCGACCAGACCGGGCTGTCCCGGATGGCCGAGCGGCTGCAGTCGGAGATGGCCGGCTTCCTGGGCGCGATGCGCAGCTGAGCCGGGGCGGATGAGGCTGCTCTCATCCGCCCCTCACGGGGGCGTCACCGTCGGGCGGGACCGTCCGACGGTGACCACCTCCCTGCTCACCCCGGCCGCCACCCCGGTGCTGGCCGACCGCTGGCCGGACTCGCTGCAGCTGCTGCTCGGCGAGGCCGCCGTCGACCTGTGGTCGGCGGTGCTGGCCCCGACCGGTGCCACGCTGCGCTCGCTGCGGGCCACCTCGGTCACGTTGCGCACCGACGGCGCCGCCACCGTGCAGTACGCCGCCGCCCTGGTCGACGCCGCGGGCCGCCCGGCCCGGGACACCCTGGCCGCCACCACCGGCAGCCGGGTCCCCGAGGGTGCCGCCGTCGTCGAGGGCGGGGGGGACGACGGCCCGGTGCGGGTGGGGCTGTGGCGCTGGCCGCACGACCCGGCGCTGCCCGGCCTGGCCTGGGCCACCTCCGCGGCCGCGGTCCGCCGCCGACTGCCCGCGCTGGGCCTGCCCGCGCAGGACGCCGTGCTGCGGCTGCGCGCCTACCGGCCCGGCCGACGCGCGGTCGTCGAGGTCACCGCACCGGGTGGCCGGTGGTTCCTCAAGGTGCTGCCACCGGCGCAGACCCCGGCGCTGGCGACACGGCACGCACTGCTGGCCGGGGCGGTGCCCGCTCCCCCGGTGCTGGCCACCACCGACGACGGCGTGCTCGTGCTCCCCGCCCTGCCCGGCACCCCGCTGCGCGAGCTGCTCGGCGGGCCGGTGCCGTGGGCCGCCGTCGACCGGGTGCTCGACGACCTGCCCGCCGCGCTGGCCGGACTGCCGCCGGTGCGGACACCGCTGGACCGGGCCGCCGGCCACGCGACCGTGCTGGGCCTGGTGACGCCGCACCTGCGACCCCGGCTGGACCGGCTGGCGCGGACGCTGGCCGACACCGAGGTCGGCGAGCACCCCGTCGTCCCGGTGCACGGGGACCTGTACGAGGCGCAGCTGCTGCTCACCGGGGACGCCGTCACCGGGCTGCTGGACGTCGACGGCGCCGGGGCCGGGCACCGGGTGGACGACTGGGCGAACCTGCTGGGCCACCTGGCCGTCTCCGGCGCGCACGCCGCGTACGCCGAGGTGACCGCCCGGCTGCCGGTGCCCGCCGCGCAGCTGGCCCCCCGCGTGGCCGCGGTCGTGCTGGGCCTGGCCACCGGCCCGTTCCGGGTGCAGCAGGCCGGCTGGCCGCGCCGCACGGAGGCCCGGCTGGCGCTGGCCGAGGCCCTGCTCGCCGGATGAGAGACCGCTCATCGCGCTCTCCCGGTGGGCTCACCCGCCGCGGACACAGTGGTCCCTGACAGCACGAACCGACCGAGGAGGACCACCGTGAACCGCCCCGCCACCTGGAAGACCGTCACCTTCGGCGTCGCCCTCACCGGCCTCGGCATCGCCGGTGCCGGCGTCGCCACCGCCGACGACGACACCACCAGCGCCCCCGCCACCTCGGTGACCGCCGTCGACGGCGACGACACCCCCGGCGACGCGACCCCCGACGCCACGCCCGACACCACGCCCGACACCACGCCCGACAGCACCCCGGACGACGCGACGCCCGACACCGCGACCCCGGACGACGCCACCCCCGACGACGCGACCCCCGACGACGCGACCCCGGACGACGCGACGCCCGACACCGCGACGCCCGACGACACCACCCCGGACGACACCACGCCCGACGACTGACCTCCCCCGGCCCGCCCCGCGGCGCCGAGACCGCAGGACCGCAACGCCGACACGCCGTCCCAGGGCGTGTCGGCGTCGTCGTCCTGCAGGGGTCGACGCGGACGTGGCGCAGGGCGGGGTCAGACCGCCAGGCGGTAGCCCATGCCGCGGACGGTCTCGATCCGGTCGGCGCCCAGCTTCTTGCGCAGGTACCGGACGTAGACGTCCACCACGTTGGAGCCGGGGTCGAAATCGTAGCCCCAGACGTGGGAGAGCAGCTGCTCGCGGGCCAGCACCTGGCCGGGGTGCCGCAGGAAGGTCTCGGTGAGGGCGAACTCCCGGGCGGACAGGTCCACCAGCCGGCCGCCGACGTCGGCCCGGCGGGTGCGCAGGTCCAGTGACAGGTCGCCCGCGGTGAGCACGGTGACCTCCCCGCCGGCCCGGTCCGGGGCCAGCCGCAGCCGCACCCGGGCCAGCAGCTCCTCGAACCGGAAGGGCTTGGGCATGTAGTCGTCGGCGCCGCCCTCGAGGCCGGCGACGGTGTCGGTGACGGAGTCCCGGGCGGTGAGCACGATGACCGGGATGGTGCAGCGCTCGGCGCGCAGGGCCTTGAGGACGGCGAACCCGTCCAGCACCGGCAGCCCGATGTCGAGCACCATCAGGTCGTGCTCGCCGCTGCGGGCGGCGTCCCGGGCGGCCAGCCCGTCACCGACGACGGTGACGCTGAAGCCGTTGGCCTCCAGGCCCTTGCGGACGAAGGAGGCGATCCTCGGCTCGTCCTCGGCGATCAGCACGCGGCTCACGGGTGGCCTCCAGCGGGTTCGGGGACGTCGGCGGTGCGCGAGGAGTCGTCGACGGTGCCGTCGGGCGTGGCGACGTCGGGGGACGGCGGTGCCAGCTGCGCGGGCAACACCAGGGTGAAGGTGGCGCCGCGGCCGGGCACGCTGTCCAGCGCGACCCGGCCGCCGTGCGCGACGGCGATGGCGGTGACGATCGACAGCCCCAGCCCGGCACCGTCGGTGCGGCGCGCCCCGGCCTGGCCGCGGCTGAAGCGCTGGAAGACCCGTTCGCGGTCCTCCTCGGCGACGCCGGGGCCGGTGTCGGCGACCCAGATGCGCAGCTCGTCGCCGGTGAGCCGGCTGCCGATGCCGATCCGGTCGCCGGGCTCGGTGACGTGCACGGCGTTGTCGGCGAGCGCCACCACGGCCTGGGTGACGCGCTGGGGGTCCAGCAGCACGTCGGCGTCGGCGACGGTCTCCAGCACCCACTGCCGGTCGCCGAGCTTGCGGACCTTGTCCACGACGTCCACGGTCAGCGCCCCCACGTCGACGGGCTGCGGGCGGACGAAGGCGGGCTGCTCGGCCCGGGCCAGCAGCAGCAGGTCGGACACGATCCGGTTCATCCGGTCCAGCTCGTCGTCGACGAGGGCCACGGTCTCCCGGACGTCGGCGGCGTCGGCGGGGTCGAGCACCTCGAGGTGGCCGCGGACGATGGTGATCGGGGTGCGCAGCTCGTGCCCGGCGTCGTCGAGGAACCGGCGCTGGGCGGCGACGCCGTTCTCGACCCGGTCGAGCATCGCGTTCACCGAGTGCGCGAGGTCGGCGAGCTCGTCGCCGGGGCCCTCGGGCACCTCGATGCGCCCGGACAGGTCGGTCTCGGTGATGCCCTGTGCGGTGGCGGCGACGTCCCGGACCGGACGCAGGATGCGGCCGGCGACGACCCAGGCGCCGCCGGCGGCGGCCAGCGAGGTGAGACCGCCGACGAGCAGCATCAGCTGGGCGGTCCGGTCGGCGGGCTGCCGTTCCTCGTCGGCGAAGAACGCGGCGACGACGACGCCGGTGCTCGGGTCGCCTGCCAGGCTGACCGGCACCGCGATGTAGAGCACCTCGCCGGCCCCGGAGGCGTAGCTGCCGGTGCGGGTCTCGGTGACCGACCCGACGAGCGCGGTGAACGCGGCGTCCTGGGACAGCAGCACGGGGGCCTCGATGCGGCTCTGGAAGCGGTAGCCGCCGTCGACGTAGCCGAGGAACTTCTCGTTGGGCCGGGCCTGGTTGTAGGTGAGGACGGCCTGCAGGACGTCGGCGACCGAGGCGAAGGGCTGTCCGGTGCTGGGGTCCAGGCCGTTGTCGACCAGCGCCCGGAACTCGGTGATCTCCGCGCGCAGCGAGGACGTCATCCGGTCGTCGGCCTCGCGGACCAGCAGCCGCCAGGTGAGCAGCGTGACCGTGGCCAGGGAGAGCAGGACCAGCAGGAGGACCCAGCCGATGATCCGGGTGCGGGCAGCACGGGGCACCCACCGTCGCCGGCCCCGGCTGCCGCGGTCAGTCCTCACCGTCGTCGTCAACGTCGTCGGTGTCCGCATCGTCCCCGTCGTCGTCAGCGTCGTCGTCGTCCGCGTCGTCGTCCACCGGGGCCGGGGGGACGACGTCGGTCGGCGTGGCCGGGGTCTCCACCGGGGGCGGGGTGGTCGCCGGTGGGGCGGTGGTGGCCGGGGG